>NZ_CALIND010000043.1:0-7963 GCF_938045175.1 uncultured Tepidimonas sp. | reverse complement strand
ATCACCGAGCTGGAGGCGGCGTTCCTGAAAGACAACCTGGTGCGCGCCGAGACGCTGCCACTGGTGTTTGCGGTGCTGGGCACCGACGGGCTGCAGCGCGGTGAGCGCGTGCGCGTGCGGCTGGGCGCGATCGACGAGCTGACGCTGGAAGTCACGGGCACCGTCATCGAGCGGCTGGGCGACACCGAACCCGTGGCCGAGGTCGAGGACACGCTGGAGGGCGAGCCCGACGACGCGCTCGCCGCCCCGCTGACCATCGCCGTGGCCGTGGATGACGGCGAAACCGATGCCGGTCCCCAAGGGGCGGCGGGCGAGACGCCGCGTTAGGACGGCATCGGGAGATCGCTGCCGATGACGGCCCGTGCCAGCGCCTTTGCCACCCTCGGCGCCCGCGTGCGCGCCGACCCACTGCCGTGGGCGCTGGCGTTTTCAGTGGCGGTGCACGCGGTGGTGCTGACGGTGCGCTTCGTGCCGCCACTGCGGCCCGAGCGTGTGTTGCAGGACACGCCGCTGGAAGTCATTCTGGTCAACGCCCGCGGCGACCAAGCGCCTGAGCGGGCGCAGGCCATCGCGCAAGCCAACCTGGCCGGTGGCGGCGACGCCGAGCGCGGACGCGCCCAATCGCCGCTGCCGCCGGCGATGCGGATGCGCGCGGGTGACGCGCTGGACGAGGAGGAGCAGCGCATCGAGGCCATGAAGGCGGAACAAAACCGCCTGCTGGCCCAGCTGCGGCGAGAAATCGCGCAACTGAACGCGGCGCCGCCGGCGGATGTGGCCCAGGCCCAAGCGCGCGAGCAACGCCGGCAGGCGCTGGTAAAGGCGCTGGCCGAAATCGAAAAGCGCATCGAAGAAGAAAACGCCCGCCCACGGCGCCGCTACATCAGCCCGGCCACCCGCGAAGCGGTCTATGCCCTGTACTACGACGAGCTGCGCCGGCGCATCGAGGACCGCGGCACGGCCCAGTTTCCCGAGCAGGGCGGGCGCAAGCTGTACGGCGAACTGACCATGGTCATCACCGTCAACCACGACGGCCGCGTGCTCGATACCGAGGTGGTACAGGGTTCGGGGAATCCGTATCTGGACGAGCGCGCGCAGGCCATCGTGCGCAGCCTGCAGTTTGCGCGCTTCAATCAGGCCATGCGCCAGCGTGCCGACCAGATCGTCGTCGTCTCCCGCTTCCGCTTCACACGCGAGGCGGGCTTGCAGACGCAGCTAGGGGAATCCCGCTGATGGGGCGAGTCGGGCGCGCGCTGTGGCACGTGCTGGGCTGGATCGCGCTGGCGGCGCTGCTGTTGCAAGTCTGGTTTGTCGCACGCATCGCGCTCATGGCGGTGGTGGATCCGCAGAGCACCGCGTTTCAGCGCTCCGAGGCGTGGCGGCTGTGGCAAGAAGACGGCGGCTGGCAGCGCTGGCGCCAGCGCTGGGTACCCTACGACCAGATCTCGCCGCACCTCAAGCGCGCGGTCATCGCCGCCGAGGATGCCGGCTTCGTCGAGCATTTCGGCGTGGACTGGGAGGCGGTACAGGCCGCGCGCGAGCGCAACGAACGCCGAATGGCGCAGGCGCAACGCCGCGCCAGCAGCGGCCCCGTGCGCCCAGCACGGCTGGCGGGCGGCTCGACCATCACGCAACAACTGGCCAAGAATCTGCTGCTCTCCGGCGAGCGCACGCTGTGGCGCAAGGGGCAGGAGCTGCTGTTGACCTGGATGCTGGAGGCCACGCTGGACAAGCGCCGCATTCTGGAGATCTACCTCAACGCGGTGGAGTGGGGCGATGGCATCTTCGGCGCCGAGGCTGCCGCCCAGCACTACTTCCGCAAGCCCGCCGCCCGCCTAACGCCGGCCGAGGCAGCCCGACTGGCGGTGCTGCTGCCCGCCCCGAAGCGCTACGGGGCGCGGCTCGGTTCGGGCTATCTCGAGAGCCGCACGCAAACCATTCTGGCGCGCATGGGCGCCGTTCGGGTGCCCTGATGGTGGGCCGCCCGGCTAAGATCGCGCCATGCGCATTCTTGGTATCGACCCTGGCCTGACCGCCACCGGCTTTGGCGTGGTGGACGCCGAGGGCCCCCACCTGCGCTACGTCGCCAGTGGCACCATCCGCACCAGCCCCGACGGTGGAGCGCTATTGCCGCAGCGGCTGCGCACGCTGTTCGACGGCATTGGCGAAGTGGTGCGGCGCTACCAGCCCACGGTGGCGGCGCTGGAGATCGTATTCGTCAACGTCAACCCGCAGGCCACGCTCATCCTGGGCCAGGCGCGCGGCTGCTGCCTGACGGCGCTGGTGGCCAACGACCTGCCAGTGGCCGAATACACCGCGCTGCAGCTCAAAAAAGCCGTCGTCGGCTACGGCAAGGCGCACAAAGCCCAGGTGCAGGAGATGGTGCGCCGGCTGCTCGACCTGCCGGGGCTACCCGGCAAGGACGCGGCGGACGCGCTGGGCCTGTGCATCACACACGCGCAGGTGGCCCGCACCACCCAAGCCATCCGCGAGGTGGCGCCGTTGCGCGCGCGCACCCATGCGGCTTACAAGGACGGACGCCATTACTGAGTCGCCCGCTCGGCACGGCCCACCGCTACCCGATGCGCGACAAGATCAACACGGCAAAGAAGGCCAAGGCGGCGATGACCGTCCACTTCAGAATCACGAGGCCCCAGCGCAGATAGTGCCGCCGCCCGGTGCCCAAATAAAACGCAAAGCACAACGCCGCCCCGCCCAGCAGGGCAAACATCAGGAAGCGGAAGATGAACACGGCGCGGACTCCAGCGGCGTGGGGCGTCAGCGCGCCAAGGCCAGTTGGGCAAAGCCCGGCGGGGCACGGCGCTCGTCTTCGAAGGTGACGATCTCGGTCGCGTCCGGTTGCGCCAGCAGCGCGCGCAGCAGCCGGTTGTTGAGCGCGTGCCCGCCCCGATAGGCGCTGTAGGCGGCCAGCAGAGGCCGCCCCACCAGGTACAGGTCACCCATCGCGTCGAGGATTTTGTGCTTGGCGAACTCGTCGTCGTAGCGCAGGCCGTCGGCGTTGAGGACCTTAACGTCGTCGAGCACGATGGCGTTGTCCAGCCCGCCGCCCAGGGCCAGCCCTTGCGAGCGCATGTGCTCCACATCGCGCGTGAAGCCAAAGGTGCGCGCACGCGCGATCTCGCGCGCGTACTGCCCGCTGCCCAGATCGAAAGTGACACACTGCCCGGTCGCACTGACGGCGGGGTGATCGAACTCGATTTCGAACTGCAGCCGAAACCCGTGGTACGGCTCCAGCCGCGCCCATTTGAGGCTGCGGCCCTCGCCTTCGCGCACCTCCACCGGGCGCGTCACCCGCAAAAAGCGTCGCGGCGCGCGCTGCACTTCGATGCCCGCGCTTTGCAACAGATAAACGAACGACGCCGCCGAGCCGTCCAGAATCGGGACCTCCTCGGCCGTGATGTCGATGATGAGGTTGTCGATGCCCAGGCCACAGCAGGCGCTCATGAGGTGCTCGACGGTGTGCACGCGCACGCCATCGCGTGACAAAGTGGAGGCCAGCCGCGTATCGGTCACCGCCGTGGCACTGACTGGGATGTCCACCGGATCGGCCAAATCGACCCGGCGAAAAACGATGCCCGTATCGGGCGCCGCGGGACGCAGCGTGAGCTCGACCCGCTCACCGCTGTGCAGGCCCACGCCCACGGCGCGCGTGAGGGTCTTGAGGGTGCGTTGCGCAATCATGTCGGCATTGTAGGCGCGGGGTCGGATCCGCGCCCATCCGGTCGGTCATGCCCTGCCGCCGCGCAGGGCGCGCGCCGGTGAGCCGCGTCGGCAAGACGGCCCACCGGCTGATCGAGGCGTTCCAGGCGTATGCGCGTGCTTTAGTCCGCCTGCTTGCGCAGGAAGGCGGGGATTTCGAAGTCGTCCATGCCGCTGGAAGCCAGCGCCTCGACGCGCGCAGCCGCGTTGCGGGTGCGCCAGACGCTGGGCACGGCTGGATTGCCCGCCGTGGCCGCGCCACCGCCCGTGCCGGCGGCGCCCGTCGGCACCGCCTGGTTGAGCGTCGGGATGAACGGCATGTTGTCGGTCCCCGTGCGCAGGCCCTGGTGCGGCTGGGATTGCACCACGGTCAGCGGCTGGCGCTGGCCGTTGCGGTTCAGGCCGGTGGCGACCACGGTCACGCGCAGCGCATCGCCCAGCGACTCGTCGTACGCAGTGCCGTAGATGACGTGCGCGTCCGGCGCGGCAAAGGCGCGAATGGTATTCATCGCCAGCTTGGATTCGGACAGCTTGAGCGACCCCTTGGCCGCGCTGATGAGCACCAGCACGCCCTTGGCGCCACGCATGTCCACGCCCTCCAGCAGCGGGCAGGCCACGGCCTGCTCGGCGGCGATGCGCGCACGATCCGGACCGCTGGCCACCGCCGTGCCCATCATGGCCTTGCCGGGCTCGCCCATCACGGTACGCACGTCCTCGAAGTCGACGTTGACCAGCGCCTCGACGTTGATGATCTCGGCGATGCCGCCGACGGCGTTCTTGAGCACGTCGTTGGCGGCGGCAAACGCTTCGTCTTGCGTGACGTCCTCACCCAGCTCCTCGTGCAGCTTGTCGTTGAGCACGACGATGAGCGAATCGACGCTTTGCTCCAGCTCGGCCAGGCCCTCCTCGGCGTTGGCCATGCGCCGGCCGCCTTCCCAGTCGAAGGGCTTGGTCACCACACCCACGGTCAAAATGCCCATTTCCTTGGCCATCTTGGCGATCACGGGGGCCGCGCCGGTGCCGGTGCCGCCGCCCATGCCGGCGGTGATGAACAGCATGTGCGCACCCTCGATCGCCTCGCGGATGTCGGCTTCGGCCATCAACGCCGCCTCGCGGCCCTTGTCGGGCTTGCTGCCCGCACCCAGCCCGGTGCGACCGAGCTGGATCAACCGGTGCGCCGACGAGCGCGCCAGCGCCTGCGCGTCGGTGTTGGCACAAATGAACTCCACGCCCTGCACCCGGCTTTGGATCATGTGCTCGACGGCATTGCTGCCGCCACCACCCACGCCGATCACCTTGATCTGCGTGCCGCGGTTGAATTCTTCGACTTCGATCATCTCGATGCTCATGGAACGCTCCTTGCCTGTGTTCAGAAATTGCCGACGAACCACTCTTTGACGCGCGTCAGCAGGCCCCCGACCGAGCCCGCCTTCTGCGCCACCTTGTGCCCGCGCAGGCGCGCCAGGCGCGCCTCCTCGAGCAAACCCATCACCGTGGCCGCGCGCGGCTGCGCGACCATGTCCCCGAGGGCACCGGCGTACTGGGGCACGCCGCGCCGCACGGGTTTGAGAAAAATGTCCTCGCCCAGCTCGACCATGCCAGGCATGACTGCGCTGCCACCGGTGAGCACGATGCCGCTGGAGAGCAGCTCCTCGTGCCCCGATTCGCGAATCACGGCTTGCACCAGCGCAAAAATCTCCTCCACGCGCGGCTCGATCACACCGGCGAGCGCCTGGCGGCTGAGCAGGCGCGGCCCGCGATCCCCGAGGCCAGGGACTTCCACCTGCTGATCCGGATCGGCCAGCAACTGCTTGGCGCAGCCACTCTCGACTTTGATGTCCTCTGCATCCTTGGTGGGGGTGCGCAGCGCCATCGCGATGTCGTTGGTGATCAGATCCCCCGCGATGGGGATGGCCGCCGTGTGGCGGATGGCACCGCCGGCGAAGATCGCCACGTCGGTGGTGCCCGCGCCGATGTCCACCAGCGCCACGCCCAGCTCTTTTTCGTCCTCCGTCAGTACGGCCTGCGCCGCCGCCAGCGGATTGAGCATGAGCTGGTCCACCTCCAAGCCACAGCGGCGCACGCACTTGAGAATGTTTTCGGCAGCGCTCTGGGCGCCGGTGACGATGTGCACCTTGGCCTCGAGCCGGATGCCACTCATGCCGATCGGCTCTTTGACCTCTTGGCCGTCGATGATGAATTCCTGCGGTTCGACCAACAGCAAACGCTGGTCGGTGGAGATATTGATCGCTTTGGCCGTCTCGATGACGCGCGCGACGTCGGCCGGGCTGACCTCGCGGTCTTTGATCGCCACCATGCCGCTGGAGTTGATGCCGCGAATGTGGCTGCCGGTGATGCCGGTGTAGACACGCGCGATGCGGCAGTCGGCCATCAGCTCGGCTTCTTTGAGGGCCTGCTGGATGCTGGCCACGGTGGCGTCGATATTGACGACCACCCCGCGCTTGAGACCATTGCTGGGGGCGACACCCAGACCGGCGAGCTTGAGCTCGCCACCTGGCAGGACTTCGGCCACCACCACCATGATCTTGGCGGTGCCGATGTCGAGTCCGACCACGATGTCCTTGTATTCCTTGGCCATGATGCGTTCAGCGGGTGGGTTGACGGGCAGACGCGGGCGCGGGCCGTGCGGTGGCGGGGGCACGCGCTCGCGGGCTTGCGGGGGCGTCGGGCTGGGTGGACACGCCGCGCAGCTGCAGCGCGTATCCGTTGGGGTAGCGCAGGTCGGCGCTGACGATGTCGCGCGCGCCGTAGCGGGCGCGCAGCGCGGCCTGGGTGGTGGCAAAGCGCTGCAGGCGCTCGACGACCTCGGCCTCGCCGCGGCCAAGCTCGATCGGCGCGCCGCTGTCGAGCGTCAGCCGCCAACTGCCGCGGCCCGACAGCTCCAGCCGTCCGACGTCACGCCCCAACCGCTCGACGAGGGGCGACAGGCGGCGGTACATCGCCACCACGGCTTCGGCTTCGCCTGCGGGCCCATACAGCACGCCCCATTGGTCGGCGGCGGGGTCGTCGGGGTCGGCCTCGAACACCTCACCACGCACGCTCACCAAGCGCCCCCCACCGGCCTCACCCCACCACGCCAGCGGCTCGTGCTCGCGCAGTGTGACGCGCAGACGGTTCGGAAACTCGCGCTCCACCACGGCCTCCCGCACCCACGGCAGCGCCTCGAAGCGGGCGCGGGCCTCGGCCAGATCCAGCGTCAGGAAGGTACCGCGCAGGTGCGGCACCACGAGCGCGCGCACCGTCACCGCGTTTTGGTGGGTCAAGTCGCCGTGCAGGGTGATGGCCTGCAGCGTCCACAGCGGATGCCGCGCCACCCACACCCCCAGCGCCACCACGACGGCCCCCGCGGCGAGCGCCCACAGCGCCGCGGCCACGGCGTTCATCCAGCGCACATCGGCCGGCATGGGCGTGGGAGGGGTCGCGGCGCGCGTCGCCATCTCAGCGCTCTCCTCCAGACGCGGTGTCGGCGGACGGCGGGTTGTCCAACGTGGCCGCCGCCAGCAGGCGCAGGCACAGCGCACCATAGTCAAGCCCGACGGCTTGCGCGGCCATGGGTACCAGCGAATGCCCGGTCATGCCGGGCGAGGTATTCATCTCCAGCAAATAGGGACGGCGCGTGGCGGCGTCGATCATCACGTCGGCGCGCGCCCAGCCGCGGCAGCCCAATGCGCGGTAGGCCGCCAGTACCAAGGTCTGGATGGCCGCCTCCTCGTGCGCGGGCAGACCGCTGGGGATGAGGTAGCGCGTCTCGTCGCTGAAATATTTGTGCTCGTAGTCGTAGTTGCCACCGGGCGCCACGATGCGAATGAGCGGCAGTGCCTGCGCCTCGCGGCCGCTGCCCAGCACCGCGCACGTGACTTCGTCACCGGCGATGAACTGCTCACACAGCACCTGTGCATCGTGACGCGCCGCCAGCAGGTAGGCATCGGCGCACTGCCCCCGGGCGGTGACCTTGGTCAGGCCGATCGTGGAGCCCTCGCGCGCCGGCTTGACGATCATCGGCGCGCCCAGCGCGTCGAACGCCGCCTGCGTCTCCTCGACGCTGCCGACCAGGCGCCAGTCCGGCGTGGGCAGCCCTTCGGCGCGCCACAGGCGCTTGGTCATGGTCTTGTCGATGGCCAGGCTCGACGCCAGCACGCCCGAGCCGGTGTAGGGGATGCCCATCAGCTCCAGCGCGCCTTGCACGGTGCCATCTTCGCCATAGCGCCCGTGCAGCGCGATGAAG
>NZ_CALIND010000042.1:0-6168 GCF_938045175.1 uncultured Tepidimonas sp. | reverse complement strand
TGTCGGCGATGTGGGCAAGGCCGGGGTCGCCATCGATTCCGTGGAAGATATGAAAATTCTGTTCGACGGCATCCCGCTCGATCAGATGAGCGTGTCGATGACCATGAACGGCGCGGTGCTGCCGGTGCTGGCGGGCTACATCGTCGCAGCCGAAGAGCAGGGCGTGCGTCAGGACCAACTGAGCGGCACCATCCAGAACGACATTCTCAAGGAGTTCATGGTCCGCAACACCTACATCTACCCGCCCGAGCCGTCGATGCGCATCATCGGCGACATCATCGAGTACACGGCGCGGCACATGCCCAAGTTCAACTCGATCAGCATCTCGGGCTATCACATGCAGGAGGCGGGTGCCAACCAGGCGCTGGAGCTGGCCTTCACGCTGGCGGACGGCAAGGAGTATGTCAAGACCGCGCTGGCCAAGGGGCTGGACGTCGACGACTTTGCCGGGCGGTTGTCGTTTTTCTGGGCGATCGGGATGAACTTCTACCTCGAGATCGCCAAGATGCGCGCCGCGCGGCTGCTGTGGTGCCGGATCATGAAGGGCTTTGGCGCCAAGAAACCCAAGAGCCTGATGCTGCGCACGCACTGCCAGACCTCGGGCTGGAGCCTGACCGAGCAGGACCCCTACAACAACATCGTGCGCACCACCATCGAGGCGATGGCGGCCGTCTTCGGTGGTACGCAGAGCCTGCACACCAATTCGTTCGATGAGGCGATCGCGCTGCCCACGGAGTTTTCGGCGCGCATCGCGCGCAACACGCAACTCATCTTGCAGGAGGAGACGCACATCACCAACGTCATCGACCCCTGGGGCGGCAGCTACATGATGGAGGCGCTGACGCAGCAGATGGCCGACAAGGCGTGGGCGCTGATCGAAGAGATCGACGCCATGGGAGGCATGACGCGCGCGGTGCAGAGTGGCTGGGCCAAGCTCAAGATCGAAGCCAGTGCCGCCGAAAAGCAAGCCCGCATCGACTCGGGCAAGGACGTCATCGTCGGTGTCAACAAATACCGGCTGGCCAAAGAGGATCCGGTGGAGATCCTCGAGGTGGACAACCTCAAGGTGCGCGAGGCGCAGATCGCCCGCTTGCAGCACATCCGTGCCACGCGTGACAACGCGGCCGTGCAGCGCGCGCTCGACGCGTTGACGGCGTGCGCGCAAAGTGGGCAAGGCAACCTGCTGGCCTTGACGATCGACGCGGTACGCCTGCGTGCCACCGTGGGTGAGGTATCCGATGCGCTGGAGAAGGTCTTTGGGCGCCACCGCGCCGACACACAAAAGGTGACCGGGGTGTACGCTGCCGCTTACGATTCCGCCGAGGGCTGGGAAAAGCTCAAACAGGAAATCGCTGCCTTTGCCGAGCAGTACGGGCGCCGCCCGCGCGTCATGATCGCCAAGCTGGGCCAAGACGGGCACGACCGTGGCGCCAAAGTGGTGGCCACCGCTTACGCCGACCTCGGTTTCGACGTCGATATCGGGCCGCTGTTCCAGACGCCCGAGGAGTGCGCGCGCCAGGCCATCGAAAACGACGTGCACGCGGTGGGGATCTCGACCCTGGCCGCTGGACACAAGACGCTGGTGCCCGCCATCATCGAGGCGCTGCGCCAGCAAGGGGCCGACGACATCATCGTCTTCGTCGGTGGCGTGATTCCGCGGCAGGATTACGAGTTTCTGTATGAGGCGGGGGTCAAGGGCATTTATGGCCCCGGCACGCCCATTCCGGCCAGTGCCAAAGACGTGCTGGAAAAAATCAAGGAAGCGCTGGCGTGAGCGACGCGGCGTGCGCAGCGCCAGCCCAGGTCTGGCTGCAGGGTATCCTGCATGGCGATGGTGCCACGCAGCGGCGTGCCGTTGCCAAGGCGATCACGTTGTTGGAGTCGACCCGCCCCGACCATCGGCGCGAGGCCGACGCGCTGCTCAACGCGCTGCTGCCGCACGCCGGGCGCGCTTTTCGCTTAGGGATCAGCGGCGTGCCCGGGGTGGGCAAGAGCACCTTCATCGAGGCGCTGGGCCTGCACCTGATCGGCCTGGGGCACCGGGTGGCGGTGCTGGCGGTGGACCCAAGCAGCAGCGTCTCGGGCGGCTCCATCCTTGGTGACAAAACGCGCATGGAGCGGCTCTCGACGCACGAGCGCGCCTACATCCGTCCCAGCCCGAGTGGTGGCAACCTCGGCGGTGTCGCCGCCAAGACGCGCGAAGCGATGCTGGTGTGCGAGGCGGCCGGCTACGACGTCGTGATCGTCGAGACGGTGGGCGTGGGGCAGAGCGAAACCGCCGTGGCCGGCATGACCGATATGTTTTGCGTGTTGCAGCTGCCTAACGCCGGTGACGACCTGCAGGCGATCAAAAAGGGCATCATGGAGCTGGCCGATTTGGTCGTGATCAACAAGGCCGACCTCGACGCCGATGCCGCGACCCGCGCCCAGGCGCAGATCACGTCGGCACTGCGCCTGCTTGGCTTGCACGGCCGACCCGACACCGCGCACCACGACGAGGCGCTGTGGCATCCGCGCGTCATCCAGCTCAGTGCCCTGTCGGGGCAGGGCGTGGCCGAGTTTTGGCGACTCGTCAGCGAATTCCGGCACCTGCAGCAGGCCAACGGCCGATGGCAGGCGCGCCGCCAGCAGCAGGCCAAAGCGTGGATGTGGGAGCGCATCGACAGTGGTCTGCGAGAGGCTTTTGCCCAACACCCGGCCGTCCAGGACCGCCTGCCCGCGCTCACCGCCGAGGTGTTGGCCGGACGCGTGGTGGCGTCGGTGGCGGCGCGGCAGTTGTTGCAGGCGTTTGCGATACCGTGCGTGACAGATACCGGAGCGCGTGCATGCTGAGCGTGGAATCGGTGCAGCGCATCGAAATGTCACCCGGTTGGCGGCGCCATCGCGTCGAGATCCTCGACGTGGCCGAGGGGCGGGTCGTGGTCAAGGGGCAGCGCCCACCGCGGTCGGCGGCACGCTTTTGGCTGATGTCCTCGCTGGCGCGTGTTGTGCGCCACCCGCTACTGCGCCCCGTACCGGCGCCGGGCGGTGCCGCTGCGCAAGCGACCGAGGTGCGGCGACTGCAGGCGCTGGCCCGCAGCGGGGTGCCCGTGCCTGCGGTGCTGCATCAAGCACCAGACTTCATCGTGTTGTCGCATGTGGACGGTGTGCCGTTGAGCGCCTTGTTGACCGACACGCCGGAGGTGGCGCTGCCGGCGTTTGAACGTGGCCTGCGCGGCCTGGCGCAGGTTCATGCTGCGGGTCAGTACCTGAGCCAGGCGTTCGCGCGCAACATGTTGCTGTCCGATCCAGGGGTGGTCTATCTGGATTTCGAGGACGATCCGCTGGAGGTCATGTCACTGGCGGATGCCCAGGCCCGGGATTGGCTGGCCTACCTCTTGTCGGCGCTGTGGTGTGTGAACGTGCCACGCGCACAGGTGCTTCAGGCGTGGTCCGAGGTGCAGGCCAGCATCTCGGTGGAGGTGCGCCAACGTATCGGCGGCGCCATCGAACGCTTGGCTTGGTTGCGCCACTTGCCCAATCGCCGCAATCCCTGGGGGCGCGACATCATCAGTCTGCAGGCGCTGGCCGATTTTTTGACGGATTGGCACAGCTCGCACTCCGTTTCATCCTAGGAGCTCATCATGCAAGAGATTCTCGAACAGCTCGAGCGCAAGCGCGCCGCTGCCCGCCAAGGCGGCGGGCAAAAGCGCATCGACGCCCAACACGCCAAGGGCAAGCTCACCGCGCGCGAGCGCATCGAAGTGTTGCTCGACGAGGGCACCTTCGAGGAATGGGACATGTTCGTCGAGCACCGCTGCACCGATTTCGGCATGGCGGACCAGAAGATTCCGGGTGATGGTGTCGTGACCGGCTACGGCATGATCAACGGGCGACTGGTGTTCGTCTTCAGCCAGGACTTCACCGTCTTCGGCGGTGCGCTGTCGGAGGCGCATGCCGAGAAGATCTGCAAGATCATGGACCAGGCGATGAAGGTCGGCGCGCCGGTGATCGGTCTCAACGACTCGGGCGGCGCGCGCATCCAGGAGGGTGTGGCGTCGCTGGGGGGCTACGCCGAGGTGTTCCAGCGCAACGTGCTGGCCTCGGGCGTGATTCCACAGATCAGCGTCATCATGGGCCCGTGCGCGGGGGGCGCGGTGTACTCGCCGGCCATGACCGACTTCATCTTCATGGTCAAAGACACGTCGTACATGTTCGTCACCGGCCCCGAAGTGGTCAAGACCGTTACACACGAGGAGGTCACCGCCGAGGAGTTGGGCGGCGCTGGCACGCACACCACGCGCAGTGGCGTGGCCGACCGCGCCTTCGACAACGACGTCGAGGCGCTGTTGATGGTGCGGCGTCTGTTCAACTACCTGCCGCTGTCCAACCGCGAGAAAGCACCCCTGCGCCCCAGTGGCGACCCCGTCGATCGCGCCGAGCTCAGTCTGGACACGCTGGTGCCCGATAACCCCAACAAACCCTACGACATGAAGGAGCTGATCCTCAAGACGGTCGACGACGGCGACTTTTTCGAGATCCAGCCCGACTACGCCAAGAACATCATCGTGGGCTTTGCGCGCATGGATGGGCAGACCGTGGGCATCGTGGCCAACCAGCCGTTGGTGCTGGCAGGCTGTCTGGATATCAAAAGCAGCATCAAGGCGGCGCGCTTCGTGCGCTTTTGCGATGCGTTTCACATCCCGGTCATCACCTTCGTGGACGTGCCGGGCTTCATGCCGGGCACTGCGCAGGAGTACGGCGGCATCATCAAGCATGGGGCCAAGTTGCTCTACGCCTATGCCGAGGCGACCGTACCCAAGATCACCGTCATCACCCGCAAGGCCTACGGTGGTGCCTACGACGTGATGGCCTCCAAGCACCTGCGCGGTGACGTCAATCTGGCCTGGCCGAATGCCGAGATCGCCGTCATGGGTGCCAAGGGCGCGGTGGAAATCATCTTCCGCGAAGACAAGAAGGATCCGGCCAAGCTGGCCGAGCGTGAGGCGGAGTACAAGCGGCGCTTTGCCAACCCCTTCGTCGCCGCCGAGCGCGGCTACATCGACGACGTCATCCTGCCGCACGAGACGCGCAAGCGTATCTGCCGCTCGCTCGTCATGCTCAAGGACAAGAAGCTCGACAACCCGTGGCGCAAGCACGGCAACATTCCGCTGTGAGGCAAGGGGAGCGCACACCATGTTCAAAAAAATCCTGATTGCCAACCGCGGCGAGATCGCCTGCCGCGTCATCGCTACCGCGCGTAAGATGGGCATCGCCACCGTCGCGGTGTACTCCGAGGCGGATCGTGAAGCCCGCCATGTCCGTCTGGCCGACGAGGCCGTGCTGCTCGGGCCTGCGCCCAGCCGCGAGAGCTACTTGGTCGCCGACAAAATCATTGCCGCGGCCAAGGCCACGGGAGCCGAGGCCATTCACCCTGGCTACGGTTTCCTGTCCGAAAACGAGGAGTTCGCCCGCCGCGTCGAGGAAGAAGGGCTGGTCTTCATCGGCCCGAAGCACCACTCCATCGCCGCCATGGGCGACAACATCGCCTCCAACACACTGGCCAAGGACGCGGGTGTCAACACCATCCCGGGCTGGAACGACCCGATCGAGACGCCCGAGCAGGCGGTCGAGATCGCGCGTGGCATCGGCTATCCGGTCATGATCAAGGCCAGTGCCGGCGGTGGCGGCAAGGGGCTGCGCGTGGCCTACAACGACAAGGAAGCGTTCGAGGGCTTTACCTCCTGCCGCAACGAGGCGCGCAACAGCTTCGGTGACGACCGCGTCTTCATCGAGAAGTTCGTCGAGGAGCCGCGCCACATCGAAATCCAGGTGCTCGGCGACGCGCACGGCAACGTGCTCTACCTCAACGAGCGCGAATGCTCGATCCAGCGCCGCCACCAAAAGGTGATCGAGGAGGCGCCGTCGCCCTTCATCAGCGATGCCACGCGCCGTGCCATGGGTGAACAGGCCGTGGCGCTGGCCCGGGCCGTGCAGTACCAGAGCGCGGGCACGGTGGAGTTCGTGGTCGGCAAGGACCAGAACTTCTACTTCCTGGAGATGAACACCCGTCTGCAGGTCGAGCATCCGGTGACCGAGATGATCACCGGCCTCGACCTCGTCGAGTGGCAACTGCGGGTGGCGAGCGGCGAGCGGTTGCCGCTGCGCCAGGAGCAGCTCGCGATCGAG
>NZ_CALIND010000041.1:0-6680 GCF_938045175.1 uncultured Tepidimonas sp. | reverse complement strand
GGGCAGCGGCGGCAGGGCCGTCGGATCCGGCACGCCCGCATCGCGCCCGGGCTTGCGCAGCTTGCCGCCTCGTACGGTGACGAAGCTGGGGCAAAAGCCCTTGACGCAGGAAAAGTCCTTGTTGCACGTGCTCTGGTTGATGGTGCGCTTGCGGCCGAACTCGGTCTCCAGCGGCTCCACGCTCAAGCAGTTGCTTTGCACGCCGCAATCGCCACAGCCCTCGCAGACGCGCTCGTTGATCACGGCACGCTGGTCGGGGTCGGCCATCAGGCCGCGCTTGCGGCGGCGGCGTTTCTCGGTGGCGCAGGTCTGGTCATAGATGATCGCGGTCACGCCCTCGGTGTCGCGGCATTCGCGTTGCACGCGATCAAGCTCGTCGCGGTGCAGCACCGGCACGTCGGGCGGCAGCGTCAGCGTCACGCCGCCGAGCGTGGTGTGGTGCGCGCCCGCGTACTTGGCGGGCTCATCCGTCACGATGAAGAGCTTGCGCACCCCCTCGCTGCGCAGGCTGTGCACGATCTGCAGCACCGAGTGCCCCTCGGGCCGCTCGCCCACGGGCTGGCCGCCGGTCATGGCCACCGCGTCGTTGTACAGGATCTTGTACGTGATGTTGACCCCGGCGGCAATCGCCTGCCGGATAGCCAACAGCCCGCTGTGAAAGTAGGTGCCGTCGCCCAGGTTGGCGAAGATGTGCTTTTCGTTCGTGAACGGCTGCTGCCCCACCCACGGCACGCCCTCGCCCCCCATCTGCGTGAACGCAACCGTGTGGCGGTCCATCCAGATCGCCATGTAATGGCAGCCAATGCCCGCCATCGCGCGCGAGCCCTCGGGCACCCGCGTCGAGGTGTTGTGCGGGCAGCCCGAGCAAAACCAGGGCACGCGCTGCACGTCGCGCAGCTGCGCCTGCAACGTCTGCAGCGAGCGCTCACGCGCCTCGATGATGGCCAACTGCGCCTGCACCCGGGCAGCGATATCGCTGCCTTCCGGCAGCAGACCGCGCCGACGCAGCCGCTTGACCAGCGCGCGCGCGATGATGGCAGGCGTCAAGTCGGCGTTGGCGCGCAGCAACTGGTTGGCACTGGGGTTGGGCATGGACCATTCGCCCCCCGAGTGGTCGCCCTCGATCTCGTCGAACTTACCCAGCACGTCAGGGCGCACGTCGGGACGCCAGTTGTAGAGCTCTTCCTTGAGCTGGTATTCGATGACCTGGCGTTTTTCTTCTACCACCAGGATCTCGCGCAAGCCTTGGGCGAACGCGCGCGTGATCTGCGCCTCCAGCGGCCACACCACCGCCACCTTGTGCACGCGAATGCCGAGCTGGCGGCAGGTATCGTCGTCCAGCCCCAAGTCATGCAGGGCTTGACGCAAGTCGTTGTAGGCCTTGCCGCTGGCGATGATGCCGTAGCGGTCGTTCGGGCCTTCGATGACGTTGTGGTTGAGCCGGTTGGCACGCACATAGGCCAGCGCGGCGTACCACTTGTAGTCCATCAGCCGCTCTTCCTGCTCCAGCGGCATGTCCGGCCAGCGGATGTGCACCCCCCCGGCGGGCAGCTCGAAGTCGTCGGGCAGGGCGATGCGCACGCGCTCGGGGTCGATCTCGACCGTGGCACTGGACTCGACGATCTCCTGGATCGTCTTCATCCCTACCCACACGCCGGCATAGCGGCTCATGGCCCAGGCGTGCAGGCCCAGGTCTAGGATCTCCTGCACGCTGGCCGGAAAGAACACCGGCAGCCCACAGGCCTTGAAAATATGGTCGCTCTGGTGCGCGGCCGTCGAGCTCTTGGCCACGTGGTCGTCGCCCGCCACGGCGATCACGCCCCCCCAGGGCGTCGTGCCCGCCATGTTGGCGTGCTTGAAGACATCGGCGCACCGGTCCACACCCGGCCCCTTACCGTACCACAGGCCAAACACGCCGTCGTACTTGGCGCTGCCCGGCGGCGCAAAGCCCAACTGCTGCGTGCCCCAGACGGCGGTGGCCGCCAGCTCCTCATTGACCCCGGGCTGAAACACCACGTGGTGCGTTTGCAGGTGCTGGCGCGCTTTCCACAGCGCTTGGTCGTAGCCCCCCAACGGAGAGCCGCGGTAGCCGCTGATAAAGCCGGCGGTGTGCTTGCCTTGCAGCCGGTCGCGCTGGTGTTGCAACATAGGCAGGCGCACCAGCGCATGGATGCCGCTCATGAAGGCGCGGCCCCGCTCCAGGGTGTATTTATCGTCCAACGAAACGCTTTCGAGCGCGCGCCGGACGTGCTCGGGCAACGGTGCGGTCATGGCAGGATCTCCTCTCATCGCAGTGGCCGGTAAGCCACGAAAACCGGGCGGCGGGCCTGCCAGCGCCCGCGAGAGCGCGAGCAGGATCTCTGCCGCGCGCACCGCTGCGCCCGGGACGACAGGCTGCAGTGTAGAACCAAGGCGGCGTGCGTGCACCCAAGGGGTTTCCCGATGGCGTCAAGCGCCAGTGCTACAGTGCGGCCGCGTATGTCACACACTCCGGTTTTCGTCCCCCCCCAGCGGCGCCGCGCGTGGCAAAGCCTGCAAGCCTTGGCCGACCAACCGCGGCCCCACCTGCGTACCCTGTTGGCAGCCGCCGACCCCGAACGCACGGCCGCGCTGCAATTCCACGCCGCCGGCCTGACATTGGACGCCACCCGCCAGGCCATCACACTGCCCATCTGGCACACGCTGCTGGCGCTGGCGCAGGAAAGTGACGTACAGGCACATATCGAGGCGATGTGGCGAGGCGAGCCCGTCAACCCCACCGAAGGGCGCGCCGCCCTGCACGTGGCATTGCGCGGCGGCCCCTTGGCCGATCCCCCGTGGGGTCAGACCATCCAGTTCGAGGTGCGCGCAGAGCT
The DNA here is from genome assembly GCF_938045175.1 of uncultured Tepidimonas sp. Classification (NCBI taxonomy): domain Bacteria; kingdom Pseudomonadati; phylum Pseudomonadota; class Betaproteobacteria; order Burkholderiales; genus Tepidimonas; species uncultured Tepidimonas sp. The sequence goes on along the minus strand of NZ_CALIND010000041.1, from coordinate 3,825 downwards.
CGCCCGCTTTCTCGACACCGCCGAACGCATCCGCGACGGCCAGTGGCGGGGCAGCGACGGTCAGCCCGTGCGACACGTCGTCAACCTCGGCATCGGTGGCTCTGATCTGGGCCCACGCATGGCCGTGCGGGCGCTCGCCCCTGAACGCCCGGGGCCCGTGCGCGTGCATTTCGTCTCCAACGTCGACGCCCACGCGCTGCACGACGTGCTGCAGCCGCTCGATCCACGGCAAACGCTCTTCATCGTTCAGAGCAAGACCTTCACCACCCAAGAGACCCTGACGCTGGCGGCGAGCGCGCGCCGCTGGCTGGCCAACGCCGGCATTGCCGAGGCGGCGCAGCAGCCCCACTGGATCGCCGTCACCGCGCACCCCGAGCGCGCGCAGGCCTGGGGCGTGCCAGCTGCGCAAATCCACCGCTTTTGGGATTGGGTTGGAGGGCGCTACTCGCTGTGGAGCGCCATCGGGCTGCCGCTAGCCATCGCAATTGGCCGCACCGGGTTCGAGCAGCTGCTCGCCGGCGGCCATGCCGTGGATGAACACGTCCGTCATGCGCCGCCCGCGCGCAACCTGCCCCTTGCGCTGGCGCTGTTGGGCGTGTGGAACCGCAATTTTCTGCGCTGCCCGACCTTGGCGGTCGCCGTCTACAGCGCGCGGCTGGACGGATGGGTGCCCTTTCAGCAGCAGCTGGAGATGGAGTCGAACGGCAAGTCGGTCCACGTCGACGGCAGTGCCGTCGCGGTGGACACCTGCCCCATCGTCTGGGGTGGACTGGGCAACGACGGCCAACACGCCTATTTTCAGCTGCTGCATCAAGGCACCCACCGCATCGCGGTGGACTTCATCGGCGTGCAGGATCTCGGTGAACCGCTGCCGCTGGGATCGGCCCATGCGCGCGTGGTGCGCAACAACCTGCTGGCGCAAGCGCAGGCGCTGGCCGAAGGCCGGGACGAAGCCGCCACGGCCGCCGCCCTGCGCGCCGAGGGTCTGGACGAGGTCAGCGTCGCCCGGATGACCCCGCACCGCACCTACCGCGGCAACGTGCCGAGCAACCTGATCTGGTTGCCTCGGCTCGATCCGTACCACCTGGGCGCCCTGATCGCTGCCCACGAACACAAAGTGTTTTATCAGGCGGTTCTGTGGGGTATTCACCCGTTCGACCAATGGGGGGTCGAACTGGGCAAGACGCTGGCTCAACAGCAACCCGGCGGCAACGCACATAGGCACTGAGGACGCCACTCGGGGTGCTACAGTGCGTCTGACGCGCGCATTGCCCATGGACCTCAAGCCCCTCATCACCCTGCTGGCCATCGTCAACCCCTTGGCCATCGTGCCCTTCTTCATCCACTACACGCTGGGCTTCTCGCCTCGCCAGCGGCGGCGCACGGTGGCCATCTCGGCGCTGACGGCCTTCGCGGTCATCGCCGTGTGCGCCCTCGCGGGCTTGCAGATCCTGGAGTTCTTTGGCATCTCGCTGGCCAGCTTCCAGGTCGGCGGCGGCATGCTGCTGTTGATGTCGGCGCTGTCGATGCTCAATGCGCAGCCCGCCGAGGCCAAAGCCACGCGCGACGAGGTCGACGACGCCGCCAGCCGCGCCTCGATCGCCGTCGTACCGTTGACCATTCCGCTGCTCACCGGCCCGGCCACCATGTCTACCGTCGTCATCTACGCCGACCAGGCCAAGACCTTCTGGCAACACGCGGCTTTGGTCGGCTACGGTGTCGTCATCGCCGCGGCGACCGCGCTGTGCTTTACCCTGGCCGAGCCGATCTCACGTGTACTCGGGAAGACAGGCATCAATGTCATGACCCGCTTGATGGGCCTGATTCTTGCGGCATTGGCGGTGGAGGTGATGGCCAGTGGCCTGGTGCGGCTATTTCCGGCACTGGCGGGGGGATAGTGCGGGCGGAGGTGCCAGCGCAGCGATCGCGGCACAATGCGTCCCATGGACGATGTCTTCGAGTACCGGGTGCTGTTTTTTTGCATGGGCAACATCTGCCGCAGCCCCACCGCCCACGGCGTCTTGCGCGAGCGGCTGCTGGCCCGTGGCCTGCACCAACGCGTGGCGGTCGATTCGGCAGGCACCCACGCCTACCATGTGGGCGAGCCCCCGGATCCGCGCAGCCAGTACCACGCCCAACGGCGCGGGTACGACCTGTCGGATCTGCGTGCGCGGCAACTGGCGCCTGCCGATTTCGAGCGCGCCCACCTGCTGCTGGCCATGGACTGGGACAACCTGGCGCTGGCCGAGGCCATGTGTCCGCCCGCGCATCGGCGCAAGCTGCGACGCCTCACAGAGTTCTGCCGCCGCCATGACAGTCCGGTCGTGCCCGACCCCTACTACGGGGGCACCGACGGTTTCGAGCACGTGCTCGACCTGATCGAGGACGCCTGCGACGGACTCATCGACCACATCGAACGCGTGCTCGCCGCGCGCCAGCCGACTCGTCACTGACCCCATGCAAACCCCTGAACGCGACGCCTTGCCCGCTGCCGGCCCCCTGGCTGGCATCCGTGTGCTCGAACTCGGCCAGTTGATCGCGGGGCCGTTTGCGGCCAAAACGCTTGCCGACTTCGGTGCCGACGTCATCAAAATCGAGCCGCCCTCGGGCGACCCACTGCGCAAATGGCGCCTGTTGCGCGACGGCACATCGGTGTGGTGGGAGGTGCAATCGCGCAACAAGCGCTCTGTGTGTGCCGATCTGCGCACGCCTGAGGGACAGGCGCTGGTGCGGCGGCTGGCTGCCGAAGCCGACGTGTTGATCGAAAACTTCAAGCCCGGCACCCTCGAAGACTGGGGCCTGGGCTGGGACGAGCTGCACGCCCTCAACCCGCGGCTGGTGATGCTGCGGCTATCCGGCTATGGACAGACGGGGCCCTACGCACACAAACCCGGCTTTGGCATCCTGGGTGAGGCCATGGGCGGGCTGCGCTACCTGACCGGCGAGCCCGGACGTACCCCCGTGCGCTGCGGCGTTTCTATCGGCGACTCGATCGCCGCCCTGCACGGCGTCATTGGCGTGCTGATGGCGCTCTACCACCGCGATGCGCGCGGCGGCACGGGGCAGATGGTCGACGTCGCCCTGTACGAGAGCGTGTTCAACCTGATGGAGAGCTTGCTACCCGAATACGACGCTTTTGGTGTCGTGCGCGAGCGCGCGGGCAGCGCGTTGCCAGGCATCGCTCCGTCCAATGCCTACCGCTGTCGCTCGGGCCCCGACGGCCGGGAGACCTATGTGCTGATCGGTGGCAACGGTGATGGCATCTTTCGGCGCTTGATGACCGCGATCGGCCGCGACGACTTGGCGCAAGACCCCGAGCTGGCCCACAACGACGGCCGCGCCCACCGCGCACACGAGCTCGACGCGGCCATCGAAGCCTGGACCCAGCAGCGCAGCGTGGATGAGGTGATCCAGACCCTTGACGCCACCGACGTCCCCGTCGGCAAAATCTACAGCGTGGCCGACATCGCGCACGACCCGCAATACCACGCGCGCGCCATGATCGTGCAAACCACCGACCGCGAGGGCCGCCCGCTCAAAGTGCCGGGCGTCGTGCCCAAGCTGAGCGCCACCCCAGGGTCGTTACGCCACGGGGCACCGCGGCTGGGTGAGCATGACGATGACGTGCGCCACGCCGCTGGCTGGCCCTGCCGGGGCGGCTGAACCGTTGCATTAGGCCCAGGCCAATCGGGATAGGGGCGGTCAGGATACCTGACCGGGCCCCTCCCACACCACCCGGCATGCGGGTCCGCACCGGGCGGTTCGAGAAGTTGAGGTCATGAGAGACGGGGAACGCCAAGTTTGTCGAAGTAGGCAATGGTCAGC
>NZ_CALIND010000040.1:0-24167 GCF_938045175.1 uncultured Tepidimonas sp. | reverse complement strand
GTGGAGTACAGGCACACGGGCAGGCAGGCGCGCGGCGATGGCGGCATCGGCCTGTGCGTACGCAGGGTCGGTGGCCCGGGTCAGGTCGTGCACGAACAGCACCGCGTCGGCGCGCTCGATCCGATTCCACGCGCGCGCGATGCCGATACGCTCCACGTCGTCCACCGCGTCGCCCTCGCGCAGGCCGGCAGTGTCGATCACGTGCAGCGGCACGCCCTCGATCTGGATCGCTTGTTGCAAGACGTCACGCGTGGTGCCGGCGATAGGGGTGACGATGGCCACCTCGGCTTGCGCCAGCGCGTTGAGCAGTGAGCTTTTGCCCGCGTTGGGCTGGCCCGCGATGACCACGTGCAGCCCCTCGCGCAGCAGCGCGCCTTGCCGGGTGTGGGACAGCACGTCAGCCAGGCGTGCCTGCAGGCGTGCCAGTTGGCCTGCAACGTCGGCTTGCCGGATGAAATCGATCTCTTCTTCCGGGAAGTCGAGTGTCGCTTCCACCCCCATGCGCAGGTGCACCAGGTCGTCGCGCAGTGCGTGCACCGCCCGCGAAAACGCTCCGTCCAGCGAGCGTGCGGCGCTGCGGGCCGCTGCCTCCGTGCTGGCGTCGATCAGGTCGGCCACCGCCTCGGCCTGGGCCAGGTCGAGCTTGCCATTGAGGAAGGCGCGCTCCGTAAATTCACCCGGTTGCGCCACGCGCAGGCCCGGCAAGCGAGCGGCACCATGCGCGGGGTCGGCTTCGGCGGCGGCTTGCAAGCAGCGCTGTAGAAGCAGCTGCAGCAGCACGGGGCCACCGTGGGCCTGCAGCTCCAACACATCCTCGCCGGTGTAGGAGTGGGGAGCCGGAAACCACAGCGCGATGCCGTGGTCCAGCGCTTGGCCGTCGGCATCCAAAAACGGCCCGTAATGGGCATGGCGCGGCTTCAAGGGGCGGCCACACAGGGGCTGGTGCAGCGCCTGCAAGCCGCGCCCGGACAGCCGCACGATACCCACCGCACCCCGCCCCGGTGCGGTGGCGACGGCGACGATGGGCTCGTGGTGCCGCGGCAGCATGGGGAGCGCGCCGCCCGGTTTATTGGGCCGACTTGAAGTTGGGCAGGTGCAGCCGCAGCGGCACGCCCATGCGGTGGTTGATGTACGCCTGTTGCGCGATGGTCAGCACGTTGTTGACGATCCAGTACAACACCAGACCGGCCGGGAAGAAGAAGAACATCACGCTGAATACCAACGGCATGAGCCACATCAGCTTGGCTTGCAGTGGATCTGGCGGCAGCGGGTTGAGCGCGGTTTGGATGACGGTGGTCAGCGTCATCACCAGCGGCAGCACGTAGTACGGGTCGGGCGAAGACAAGTCGACGATCCAGCCCACCCAGGGCGCGTTGCGCATCTCCACGCTGGCCAGCAGCACCCAGTACAGCGCGATGAAGACGGGGATCTGCACCAGGATGGGCAAGCAGCCGCCCAGCGGGTTGACCTTTTCCTCGCGGTACAGCCGCATCATCTCTTGCTGCATGAGCTGCGGGTTATCCTTGAGGCGCTCGCGCATCTCCATGATGCGCGGGTTGATGGCCTTCATCTTGGCCATGCTGCGGTAGGCGCTGGCGTTGAGCCAATAAAACGCCGCCTTGATCAGCACCACCAGCAGCACGATGGCCCAGACCCAGTTGCCGACCAGGCCGTGGATTTTTTCCAGCAGCCAGTACAGCGGTTTGGCCAGTATGGTCAGCCAGCCGTAGTCTTTCACCAGCTCCAGGCCAGGCGCGATGCGCTCGAGCACTTTTTCCTCTTGCGGACCGACGTAGAGTTGCGCCGGGAGGGTTTGCGCCGCGCCAGGGGGCACCGTCAGCGTGGGCCCAATCTGGCCCACGGCGTACAGGGCGTCGACTTTGCGCACGAAGTTTTCGCGCTCGGTGCCCGAAGGCAGCAGCCATGCGCTGAAAAAGTAGTGTTGCACCATGGCCACGTAACCGTCGCTGGCCTGGCGCTGGATGTCGATTTTGCCTTTGTCGATGTTGGCGAATTCGACCTTTTGGTACTTCGCGGCGTCGCTGTATACCGCGGGGCCGGTGAAGGTGGTGTAGAACGGCGTTTCGCTGTCCGCTTTGCGCCCGTCGCGCACCAGTTGTTGATAGACGCGCACGGCTGCCGGCGCCGTACCCACGTTGCGCACTTCGTGCTGCACGTCGATCAGGTAGCTGCCGCGCTGCAGCGTGTACGTCTTGGCCAGCACCACGCCCCCGTGAGGATCGGACTCGAAGCGCAGCACCAGCCGGTCCTGTCCGTCGGCCAGCGCCAGCGCGTCAGGCGACGGCTCGACCAGCCGCATCGGCGTCTTGTGCGTGGGCAGGCCCGCCTGCCCCACCAGTCCAGTCTGGGCCACGTAGGTGCGGCCACCCTCGGTCGTGAGCAGCGTCAGCGGGGTGAAGGATTTTTGCAGCGCGCGCCCCGTTTCGGTGGCGTGGCGCAGCAGCCGTGCGCCCACCAGCGAGGCGCCTTCGCTGTCGATGGTCAGCTCGAAGACGTCGGTGCGCACCGTGTGGCGCTCACGCGGGATGGGTGCCGGTGCGGCCACGGCCGCCGGACCATCGGTGGGGGCGGCGGTAGCGGTTGGGGTGGGTACCCCCGTGTCGGTGGGGGGCTGCGCAGGGCGTGCCGTGGCGGTCGGCTGGCTGCCGGGGAAGAACGTGGCGGGCTGCCCGTTGTAGATCTGCCAGCGGTCCCACAGCAGAATCATCGAGAAACCAAAAATCACCCACAGGATGGATCGCCGAATGTCGCTCATGAGGCAGGGGGGTGTCGAAGAAAACCGAACAAACGGGGGCGGGCATCCGGTACCGGATCGTGCCCACCCGCGCACCAGGGGTGACAGCGCAGCAAGCGGCGCGCCGCCAAATAGCTGCCGGCTGCAGCACCGTGGCGCTGCAGCGCCTCCAACGCATAGGCCGAGCAGCTGGGCGTGAAGCGGCAGCTCGAGCCCAGCCAGGGACTGAGCAACAGCCGATAGCCTAGCACGAGCCCGACGAGCACGCGCTGCGGCAGCGCCGCGCAGCCCTGCAGCACGCGCCGCCACGCAGCGGTTGGACGGGCAGACGTGGGCCGTGTCGTCATGAACGGGGTGCCGAGGCGTGGTTGCGCGCCGCGAGCCGCTGGCGCAGGCGTGGGCCGAGCAGTTGTCGCAGCTCCAGCCGCGCCGCACGGCGCAGCGCCGCCGACGTCGCGCTGGGGAAGTCGGTGGGGGCAAACGCGCGTTTGAGTCGCACCACCCAGGCCCCCGGCGGCAGCGGCAGTTCGCGCTCGGCGGCGACCACTTGACGCTTGAGGGCGTTGCGCGTGACCGCGCGCCGCGCCCAGCGCTTTGGGATGACGACGCCCAGCCATGCCGATTCGCCCGGGAAGAGCGGTCTTCCGTGCGCGTCCGCCAACCCGGCGGTGGGCACGCCGTGCAGCGCGAAGTGCGCGGACTGCACCACGGCTGGGGTGCCGAGCACGGCCTGAAACTGGGCGCGCCGCCGAATGCGCTGCGTCGGCAAGCCCCGTGGCGTCATCGGCACGGGTGATGCGGGCACCGGCGTGCCGATCGCGTCAGACGGCCAGGCGCTTGCGACCCTTGGCGCGGCGCGCGTTGATGACGGCACGGCCGCCACGGGTCTTCATGCGAACCAGAAAGCCATGGGTACGTGCGCGACGGATTTTGGAGGGTTGATAGGTGCGTTTCATGGTGACGGGCCCAAAAGTAGTCCGACAAGCCAACTGGCTCGACAAAACCCTAAATTATGGCAAAAACCGGCTGGATTGCCAATGGCCGCCAGGCGGATCGGCGATCGGGGGTGTGGGCTTGGCCGTGCACAGGCGGGCACCAGGCCCGGCGCTGGCGTGTGGATAACTGGCCGCGGACGGCTACAATGGGGGCTTTGTCTGGCACCCATGAGCTCACCGCGTTCCCTCACCGATGCGAACGCCGCCGCCCCGCGGGCGGCTGCCTGCGCCGCGCCCGACTTGTGGACGGCGTGCGTCGAGCGGCTCAGCCAGGAGCTGCCCGTGCAACAGGTCAACACCTGGATTCGACCCTTGGTCGCACGGGTGTCTGACGATGGCGCGCGCGTCACGCTGGCGGTGGCCAACCGCTTCAAGATGGATTGGGTGCGCGCCCAGTATGTGGGCAAGATCGGCGCTGCGCTGCAGGCGATCGCGGGGCATCCGGTCGCGGTCGAGCTGGTTTTGGCGCCGCGCGAGGGGCCGACGGTGGTGCGTGCGCCCGCAGTGCCCGCCCGCCACGGCGGGGCGGCCGCCGCCAGTGTCACCCGCACGGACGCGGCGCTGCCCGAGCTGCCGGCCGAGCCGGCTGCCGAACCTGCACCGCCTGATCCAGGGCACCGGCTCAACCCGGCGCTGACGTTTGCGACGCTGGTGGAGGGGTCGGCCAACCGCATGGCGCGCGCCGCGGCCATGCACGTGGCCGCCAGCCCGGGCCAGCTCTACAACCCGCTGTTCATCTACGGCGGTGTGGGCCTGGGCAAGACGCACTTGGTGCACGCCATCGGCAACCAGTTGCTGGCCGAGCGGCCCGAGGCCAAGGTGCTCTATATCCACGCCGAGCAGTTCGTCTCGGACGTGGTCAAGTCCTACCAGCGCAAGACGTTCGACGCCTTCAAGCAGCGCTACCACAGCCTGGACCTGCTGCTGATCGACGATGTGCAGTTCTTCGCCAACAAAGACCGTACACAGGAGGAGTTTTTCAACGCCTTCGAGGCGCTGCTGGCGAAGAAGAGCCACATCGTGATGACCAGCGACACCTACCCCAAAGGGTTGACGGACATCCACGAGCGACTGGTCTCTCGCTTCGACTCGGGGCTGACGGTGGCCATCGAGCCGCCGGAGCTGGAGATGCGCGTGGCGATCCTGATCAGCAAGGCGCAGGCCGAAGGCGTTGCACTGCCGGAGGACGTGGCGTTTTTCGTCGCCAAGAACGTGCGCTCCAATGTGCGCGAGCTCGAGGGTGCGCTGCGCAAGATCCTGGCCTATTCGCGCTTCAACCACAAGGAAATTTCGATTGCGCTGGCGCGCGAGGCGCTCAAGGATTTGCTGAGCATCCAAAACCGCCAGATCAGCGTCGAGAACATCCAAAAGACGGTGGCCGACTTCTACAAGATCAAGGTCGCCGACATGTACTCCAAAAAGCGTCCCGCCAACAGTGCGCGGCCGCGCCAGATCGCCATGTATCTGGCCAAGGAGCTCACACAAAAGAGCCTGCCCGAGATCGGCGAGCTCTTCGGTGGACGTGACCACACCACGGTGCTGCACGCGGTGCGCAAGATCGCCGCCGAGCGCCAGACCCAGCCCGAACTCAACCAGCAACTCCACGTGTTGGAGCAGACCCTGAAAGGCTGATACGCATGATCGTCTTGCAAGCGACCCAGGAACGGCTGCTCGCGGCCCTGCAGGCCGTGGCTGGCATCGTCGAGCGCCGTCACACCCTGCCCGTGCTCGCCAACGTGCTCATCCAGCGCGCGGGGGTGGCGACGCAGCTCACCACGTCGGATCTGGAGATCCAGATCCGCGTCACCGCCGAGCTGGGCGGCGATGACGCGCCATTTGCCACCACCGTGGGCGCGCGCAAGCTGATCGATATCTTGCGCACGTTGCCCGCCGACCAGAAGGTCACGCTGGAGTCGGCCAGTGGGCGCCTGTTGCTCAGGGCTGGCAAGAGCCGTTTTACCCTGCAGACGCTGCCGGCCGAGGACTTTCCGCTGGTACAGGAGTCACCCACCTATGGGCCGGCGTTCTCGGTGCCGCAAAAAGTGCTCAAGGCGCTGCTGGAGCAAGTGTCGTTTGCGATGGCGGTGCAAGACATCCGCTACTACCTCAACGGCATTTTGTTCGTCGCCGAGGGGCGGCAATTGACGCTGGTGGCTACCGACGGACACCGGCTGGCGCTGACCAGCGCCGAGTTGGACGTGGACGTGCCGACGCGGCAGGAGGTCATCCTGCCGCGCAAAACCGTGCTGGAGTTGCAGCGGCTGCTGTCGGACCAGGATGGCGCGATCGAGATGCGCTTTGCGGCCAACCAGGCGAAGTTTGCTTTTGGTGGACTGGAGTTCGTCACCAAACTGGTGGAGGGCAAGTTCCCCGACTACAACCGCGTCATCCCGCGCGCGCACCGCAACGTGGTCGTGCTGGGACGTGCGCCGCTGCTGGCCAGCCTGCAGCGCGCCGCCATCATGACCAGCGACAAGTTCAAGGGCGTGCGCCTGCACCTGGAGCCTGGGCTGCTGCAGGTGGCGGCCAACAACGCCGAGCAGGAAGAGGCGGTGGATGAACTCGACATCGAATACCACGGCGATGTGATCGACATCGGTTTCAACGTCACCTACCTGACCGAGGCGCTGGCACACATGAGCCAGGACCTGGTGCGCATCGAGTTGCAGGACGGCAACGCCTCGGCCCTCATCACCGTTCCCGGCGACGATCGCTTCAAATACGTCGTGATGCCGATGCGCCTGTGAAAGATTCCATGACCGAAACGCAAATCCCTGACGCTCCCGGCTCGGGCTACGGCGCCGAATCGATCCAGATCCTCGAAGGCCTGGAGGCGGTGCGCAAGCGCCCGGGCATGTATATCGGCGACACGTCCGACGGCACCGGCTTGCACCATCTGGTGTTCGAGGTGGTGGACAACTCCATCGACGAGGCGCTGGCCGGGCATTGCGACGATATCGTCGTGACCATCCACACCGACAACTCGATCAGCGTCGTGGACAACGGGCGCGGCATCCCCACCGGCATCAAGTGGGACGACAAGCATGAGCCCAAGCGCAGCGCGGCCGAGATCGCCCTGACCGAGCTGCACGCCGGCGGCAAGTTCAACCAGAACAGCTACAAGGTCTCCGGCGGTCTGCACGGGGTGGGGGTGAGCTGCGTCAACGCGCTGTCGCGCTGGCTGCGCTTGACCGTGCGCCGCGACGGCAAAGTGCACCTGCTGGAGTTTGCGCGCGGCGTGGTGCAAAACCGCCTGGTCGAGACCCAGGTTGGCCCCGACGGGCAGGCGGTCGAGGTCTCGCCGATGCGTGTCATCGGTGCCACCGACAAGCGCGGCACCGAGGTGCATTTTTTGCCCGACACCGAGATCTTTCGGGAAAACCACGACTTCCACTACGAAATCCTGTCCAAGCGGCTGCGCGAGCTGAGCTTTTTGAACAATGGCGTGCGCATCCGCTTGATCGACGAGCGCACGGGCAAGTCGGACGACTTTTCGGGCGCGGGCGGTGTGCGCGGCTTCGTCGAGTTCATCAACGCGGGCAAAAAGGTGCTGCACCCGACGGTGTTCCACGCCACGGGGTCGCGCCCGGCCGAGAGCTATGGCGGCATCCCGGGCACCGAAATCGGCGTCGAGGTGGCCATGCAGTGGAATGATGGCTACAGCGAGCAGGTGCTGTGCTTTACCAACAACATCCCGCAGCGTGACGGCGGCACGCACCTGACCGGGTTGCGTGCGGCGATGACGCGCGTGATTGGCAAGTACATCGAGCAAAACGAACTGGCCAAAAAGGCCAAGGTCGAGGTCACGGGCGACGACATGCGCGAGGGGCTGTGCTGCGTGCTGTCGGTCAAGGTGCCCGAGCCCAAGTTCAGCAGCCAGACCAAGGACAAGCTGGTGTCGTCCGAGGTGCGCGCGCCGGTGGAAGACATCGTGGCCAAAGCGCTGACGGAGTACTTGGAAGAACGCCCCAACGATGCCAAGATCATTTGCGGCAAGATCGTGGAAGCCGCGCGCGCGCGGGAGGCGGCGCGCAAGGCGCGCGAGATGACGCGCCGCAAGGGTGTGCTCGACGGCCTGGGACTGCCCGGCAAGCTGGCCGACTGCCAGGAGAAAGACCCCGCGCTATCCGAGATTTATATCGTCGAGGGCGACTCGGCTGGCGGCAGCGCCAAGCAGGGGCGCGATCGCAAGTTTCAGGCCATCCTGCCGCTGCGCGGCAAGATCCTCAACGTCGAGAAAGCGCGCTACGAAAAGCTGCTCTCCAGCAACGAAATCCTCACCCTGATCACGGCGCTGGGCACCGGCATCGGTCGTGCCAGTGAGGACGACGGCGCCAAGGGCAAGAACGGCGCCGACGACTTCGACATCGGCAAGCTGCGCTACCACCGCATCATCATCATGACCGACGCGGACGTAGACGGCGCGCATATCCGTACCCTGCTGCTGACGTTTTTCTATCGCCAGATGCCCGAGTTGGTCGAGCGCGGCCACATCTACATCGCGCAGCCGCCGTTGTACAAGGTCAAGGCGGGCAAAGAGGAGCTGTACCTGAAGGACGACGCGGCGCTGGAGGCCTTCCTGCTGCGCATCGCCCTCAAGGACGCGCGGCTGCACACGGGCGGCCCCGACGGGGCCGTGCTCAGCGGCGATACGCTGGCGGAGCTTGCGCGCCTGCACCAGATGGCCGAGGGTGTGATCGCGCGCCTGTCGGCGTTCATGGACGCGCAGGCGCTGCGCGCCATCGCCGATGGCGTTGCCCTGAATCTGGACGACATGGAGGCCGCCGCGGCCAGTGCCGCGGCGCTGCAGGTGGCTTTGCGCGCGGGCGACGGCGCGGCCGTTCCTGCCGAGGTGAGCGCCGAGTTCGACGTGCGCGCCGACAAGCCGCTGCTGCGCATCAGCCGCCGCCACCATGGCAACGTGCGCGCCAGCGTCATCACGCAGGACTTCGTGCATGGGGCCGACTACGCTGTGTTGGCCGAGGCGGCGCGCACCTTCCAGGGCCTGCTGGGCGAGGGTGCCAAAGTGGTGCGCGGCGAAGGCGAGCGAACGCGTGAGATGCCGGTGGAGAGCTTTCGCGCCGCGATGCGCTGGCTGCTGGCCGAAGCCGAGCGCACCACCACCCGCCAGCGCTACAAGGGCTTGGGCGAGATGAACCCCGAGCAGCTGTGGGAGACGACCATGGACCCAGCGGTGCGCCGCCTGCTGCAGGTGCGCATCGAGGACGCGATCGAAGCCGACAAGGTGTTTTCGATGCTGATGGGCGACGAGGTCGAGCCGCGCCGCGCCTTCATCGAAGCCAATGCGCTGCGTGCGGTCAATATCGATGTGTAATGCGCTGAAAGGGGGCGAGCCGCTTCCCCATACGGGCACGCATCAGCCGCCGCAGCACCCGGTGCGCCCGCTTGCCTGTACCGGCGGGCAGGGCGAGGTTCCGTACGAGCAATAGACGCAGCAGTCGCCCGGGCGGGGTCTGGCACGCCGGCGCCATATTCAGATCGAGGGTTGAGCGGTGTGGCGTGTTTGCGCGCGCTTGTCCCCGGTGTGCAGTGCGGGGAGGTAGGCGCGGCAGAGCTGGATGAATGCCTCCATTTCTGGGTCCGCGATGCCTTCCTCGCGCAAGATGGCGGCGACGGCCGGTGCCATGGCGGCGGCCTGGGCAGCGTCCAGGAATAGGGCGCGCCAGCGGCGCGCGAGCACGTCTTCGACCGTTTGCGCGTACTCGTGCCGTACCGCGTGGCGCACCATGGCTTCGGTCAGTCCCAAGCCGAGCACCCGGTCGGCACCCGGGAGCTGCCGCACGCGCGCGGCCTCGGTGCCGTAGAGGTGCAAGCCCGGCGGTGCATGCAGCGGCACGGCAGCAACGTTGGGGTCGGGGGCGCCGCACAGACGGTGATCTGCGGTGAGGCCGCCGGGGCGCAGGGGCAGCAGCCCGTGTTCAAAGCAGTGCGCCAGCACATCCTGCGCCATGACCCGGTAGGTGGTCCATTTGCCGCCGGTCACGCTCACCAGGCCGTTGGGGTCGGTGACGATGGTGTGCTCACGTGAGAGGGTTTTGGTGTCACGTGGCCCGCTCGACGGCGGCGCGACGAGTGGACGCAGCCCCACCCACACACTGCGGATATCCGCCGGTCCAACCGGGCGCCCCAATACCCGGCTGGCCTCGTTCAAGATGAACGCCAACTCGTGATCGAACGCCTCGGGCTCGCGCGGCAGATCCTCGCGAGGCGTGTCGGTGGTGCCCAGAATGAGCTTGCCCAGCCACGGTACCGCAAACAGCACGCGCCCATCGCGCGTGCGTGGGATCAGCAGCGCTTGTTCGCCCGGCAGGTGCGCGCGATCGACCACCACGTGCACACCTTGGCTCGGGGTCACCATGCGCTCCACGCGCGCGCCTTCGGCCGCGCTGGCGCGCACTTGATCAACCCACACCCCGGTGGCGTTGACAACGCAGCGTGCGTAGACCTGGTGGGGTGTGCCGCTGCGGGCGTCGAGTAGCGTCACCTCGAAGGGTGCCGTTTCGCGGCCTGCGTCGCGCCGAATCTGTACCGCGGGGGTGTAATTGACCACCACGGCGCCGACCGCTTCGGCACTGCGCGCCAGCGCCAGCGCAAGCCGGGCGTCGTCGAACTGCGCGTCCCAGTACCGCACGCCTCCCGCCAGGCCGCTGGCGCGAATGCCCGGCAGCGCGGCCAGGGTCTCGTCGCGCGAGAGCCACTCGGTGCGCCCGAGGCTGGCGCGACCCGCCAGCCGGTCATAGATTTTGAGCCCCATGCCGTAGAACGGCACCTCCCACCATCGGTAAGCGGGCATGACGAACGACAGCGCGTGTGCCAGGTGCGGGGCGTTGCGCAACACGGTGGCGCGCTCGGTCAACGCCTCGCGCACCAGGCGAAGGTCGCCCTGTGCCAAGTAGCGCACCCCTCCGTGCAGCAGCTTGGTCGAGCGCGACGAGGTGCCGCTGGCAAAGTCGTGCGACTCCAACAGCGCCACGCGAAAGCCGCGCAACGCTGCATCGAGCGCGACGCCGAGGCCCGTGGCCCCGCCGCCGATGACCACGAGGTCGTAGGGGGACCCTTGGAGCAGCGTTTGGAGTCGTTGTGTGCGGGTCATGGTGAGGGGTCGTTAGGGCTGGAATTGCGTGTTCCTGATATTTTATCGTTCGAAACTGTTCGTTTGTGTACCGATATCATCGATCAGGTTGGCGCTGATGCGTGTCGGGCGTTACGATGACGCCGACCGAGCGTGTGACCCATGGCTGCCGCCGTTGGGCACCATCGCGGAGCGAGGGACGTTTCGATGAGCTACCTGCTGGCCCTGGACCAGGGCACTTCCAGTTCGCGCAGCATCGTGTTCGACCCGGCGGGCCGGGTGGTGGCGATGGCCCAGCGTGAGTTTCGCCAGATCTACCCGCAGCCCGGGTGGGTGGAGCACGACCCGCGCGACCTGTGGACGACGCAGCTGGAGACGGCGCGCGAGGCCCTGGCGCGCGCGGGGTTGACGGCTGGCGACATCCGCGCGGTGGGCATCACCAACCAGCGCGAGACGACGGTGGTGTGGAACCGCCGCACGGGCGAGCCGGTGACCAACGCCATCGTCTGGCAGGATCGCCGCTCCGAGCCGCTGTGCGCCGCGCTGCGCGAACGTGGGCTGGCCGACACCATCCTGCACAAGACGGGCCTGCGCATCGATGCGTATTTCTCGGCGACCAAGCTGCAGTGGATCCTGACGCACGTGCCGGGTGCGCGCGCGCAGGCCGAAGCCGGAGAGCTGGCTTTTGGCACCGTCGATACCTGGCTGATCTGGCAGCTCACCGGTGGCGCGGCGCATGTGACCGATGTCAGCAATGCCTCGCGCACGATGCTGTTCAACGTGCACACGCAACGCTGGGACGATGAGCTGCTGGCAGCGCTGGACATTCCTGTGGCGATGCTGCCGCGCGTGTTGCCGTCGAGCGCGGAGTTTGGCGAGGTGCACCCGCAGTGGCTGGGCGGTCCGGTGCGCATCGGCGGGGTCGCTGGCGACCAGCAAAGCGCCTTGTTTGGGCAGGCCTGCTTCGGGCCGGGTATGGCCAAGAACACCTACGGCACCGGCTGTTTCATGCTGATGCACAATGGCACGCGCTTTCATGCGAGCCGCCACGGCCTCATTACGACGGCAGCGGCGCAGTTGGCCGGGCCAGCACAGTACGCGCTGGAGGGCAGCGTCTTCATTGGCGGCGCGGTGGTGCAGTGGCTGCGCGATGGCCTGCACGCCATCCGCGCCAGCCGCGAGGTGCAGGCGCTGGCCGAGAGCGTGCCCGATGCCGGTGGCGTGGTGCTGGTGCCGGCGTTCACGGGCCTGGGCGCGCCGTACTGGGATCCGGACTGCCGCGGCATCATCACCGGGCTGACGCGCGGCACCACCATGGCGCACATCGCGCGCGCGGCGCTGGAGAGCATTGCTTTTCAAAGTGCGGCGCTGCTGCAGGCAATGAGTCAGGATGCGATCGACAGCGGTGGCCGGCCCTTGGCGGAGCTGCGTGTCGACGGCGGGGCTGCGGCCAATGATCTGCTGATGCAGTTTCAGGCCGATTTGTTGGGCATTCCGGTGGTGCGGCCCGCCGTGATCGAGACCACGGCGCTGGGCGCGGCCTATCTGGCCGGGTTGCAGGCCGGGGTGTATACGGGGCTGGACGATCTGACCGCCCTGTGGCGGGCGGAGCGGGTGTTCGAGCCCATGATGGATCGCGGGCAGGCCGCCGCGCGCATGGCCGAGTGGGAACATGCGGTGCGGCAGGCGCGCACGCGTTGAAAACGCCGGCTGCAGGTGCGCCCGTTCGGGCTGTGTCCAGAGCGATGGCAACTTTTTCTATACAATATTTCGATAAATAATGTATCATTGAAATATGTTGACGGAAACTCAAGTGCTGCAGGCGTTGATGGCTTTGGCCCAGCCGGTCCGCTTGCGCCTCTTTCGCGCACTGGTGGTCGCTGGTCCCGAGGGGGTGACACCCGGAACCCTGGCGCAAGCGCTGGAGGTCTCGCCGAGTGCCCTGTCATTTCACCTCAAGGAGCTGTTGCATGCTGGTTTGGTGACGCAGGAGCGCCGCGGGCGCCACCTGATTTACCGGGCGGCATTCGACACCATGCGAGATGTGCTCGCCTATCTCACAGAGAACTGCTGTGCGGGCGGCGTCTGTCCAGCGGTGCCCGTCTCGGCGCTGTGCGGTGACTGATCTTCCTTCCTCGACCCCCGTTTGATCGGAGAAACACATGAAACGGTTCCACGTTCACCTGCACGTCAAGGATCTCGACGAGAGCATTGCCTTTTACTCGAAACTGTTTGATGCTCAGCCGGCACGGGTCGAGCGCGATTATGCCAAGTGGGTGATCGAAGACCCGCGGCTGAATTTCGCCATTTCCACCCGAGGGGCGTCACCTGGGGTCGATCATCTGGGCCTGCAGGTCGACGACGCGTCGGAATTGGATGCCCTGAAAGCCCGTGCACGTGCGGCCGAAATGGCCTTGCTAGATGAGGGAGAGACCACTTGTTGCTACGCGCGCAGTCAAAAGCACTGGGTGACCGATCCGCAGGGTGTGGCGTGGGAGCATTTCCACACCCTGGAGAATATTCCAGTGTTTCGCGAAGCGGCGTGCGAGCCTGCGGCGGCGTGCTGTGCGACCCCGCCCGTGGGCCATGCCCCGTCGACCAGCTGTTGTGTTGACAGGGGGGAGTGATGAATCATTGCGCCAACGTACTCTTTTTGTGTACCCACAACTCGGCGCGCAGTATCCTGGCCGAGGCGCTGCTCAACCATCTCGCCGATGGCCGCGTGCGCGCCTACTCCGCGGGCAGCAGCCCGCGTCCCGGGCAGCAGCCCCACCCGCTGGCGCTGCAGGTGCTGGCCGAGCGCGGCGTGCCCACCGACGGCCTGTCGAGCAAGCGCTGGGATGCGTTCGCGGCCCCCGGTGCGCCGGTGATGGACCTCATCATCACCGTGTGCGACAGTGCCGCGGGCGAGGTCTGCCCGGTATGGCCCGGGCACCCGGCGCGCGTGCACTGGGGCTACCCTGATCCGTCGGCGGGTGATGCGCCGGATGCCGTCAAGCTGCAGGCGTTTCGCGCGGTGCGCGACCGCCTGTCGCAGCGGCTGCAGCGGCTGTTGCAGGGTTGGCCGTGGGGGCAGGGAGCTGAGGCCTTGCAACGCTGGGCGCAGCAGGTGGCCGACGACGAGGCCTCGCACGCCACCGACAGGAGCCAGCCATGAGCGCCCAGTGCGAGGTGACGGCCAAGCGTGCCGCTGGCGCGCCGATGAGCGTGTTCGAGCGCTATCTCACGGTCTGGGTGGCGCTGTGCATCGTGGTGGGCATTGCGTTGGGGCAATGGTTGCCGGGCGTGTTTCAGGCCGTCGCGCGGCTGGAGGTGGCGCAGGTCAATCTGCCGGTGGGCGTCCTCATCTGGGTGATGATCATTCCCATGCTGCTCAAGGTCGATTTCGGCGCGCTGGCCCAGGTGCGCCAGCACGCGCGCGGCATTGGCGTGACGCTGTTCGTCAACTGGATGGTCAAGCCGTTTTCGATGGCGCTGCTGGCGTGGCTGTTCGTGCGCGAGCTCTTTGCCCCCTGGCTGCCGGCGGATCAGATCGACGGCTACGTGGCGGGGTTGATTCTGCTGGCTGCCGCGCCCTGCACGGCCATGGTGTTCGTCTGGAGTCGCCTGAGCAACGGCGACCCGTTGTTCACCCTGACCCAGGTGGCGCTCAACGACGCCATCATGGTGGTCGCGTTTGCCCCCATCGTGGCGTTTCTGCTCGGCCTGTCGGCCATCACCGTGCCGTGGCAGACCCTGTTGGTGTCGGTGGGGCTGTATATCGTCATCCCCGTCATCGTGGCGCAGGTGTGGCGCCGGCGGTTGCTGGCGCGTGGACCCCAGGCGTTGGAGCGCACGTTGCAGCGCATCGGCCCGTGGTCGATCGCGGCGCTGCTGCTGACGTTGGTGCTGCTGTTTGCCTTTCAGGGCGAACAGATCCTGCGCCAGCCATTAGTCATCGCGTTGCTGGCCGTTCCGATCCTGATCCAGGTCGCGCTGAACGCTTCGCTGGCTTACTGGCTCAACCGGGTGGTGGGCGAGTCACACGCGGTGGCGTGTCCCTCGGCGCTGATCGGCGCGTCCAATTTCTTCGAGCTGGCGGTGGCCGCGGCCATCAGCTTGTTCGGCTTCGACTCCGGCGCGGCGCTGGCCACCGTGGTCGGTGTGCTGATCGAGGTGCCCGTCATGCTGGCGGTGGTGGCGTTGGTCAACCGCACCAAGGGTTGGTACGAGGCGGGCGCTCGCACGCACCGCGTCAATAAAAGCGCTTGAAGCCCGTGACCATGGCGCGCACCAGGGTTACACGTTGCCACCGTCCGATGATGACGGCGGCCAACGCGTGAACCGCCGCCAGCGCCAGCAGTGCATTTGCCAGCGCCTCGTGCAGCTCCTCTGCCCACTCTGCCGCGTCCTCGAAGGCGTTCACGGTCTGCAGCCAGCCCGTCAGCGCCAGCGCCAGCACGAGTGCCATGAGCGTCAGCATCATGAGTGCGCCTAGGGGGTTGTGCCCCACGGACTCCTCCGGGTGCCCGGTCAGCAGTCCTTGCGCGTGCGCGCGCAGGCGGCTAGGGGTGGGCCACCAGTCAGAAAACCGAGCATGGCGAGTGCCAATCAGACCCCACAGCAGCCGGAGGGCCACCAACAACGCCGCGGTGTAGCCGGTCCACTCGTGGGCGGTGTCGCCTTCCTCCCAAACGAACTGGTTGAGCACCACGGCGGTCACCAGTGACCAGTGAAAGAGGCGAACGAAGGGGTCCCAGACGTAGACGGTGGCAGGTCGTTGCATGATGAGCCCTCCGTGCCGGATCAATCTTTGCGCTTCACTTCATTGCCGGTGGCCGGGTCGAAATAGATTTCGACCTTTTTGCCGTTGGCATCCCGGCCATAGATTTCATAACACTGGCCAGAACTGACTTTGAACTTATTGATCTGATAGCCCTTTTTTTCAACCATGGCGCGAAAATCGCTTTCCTTCATCCATTGGTCCTTGGGGGCGCTGCACTTGGGGCCAGCGAAGGCGGTGCTGGCAAATCCCAGCAGGACGGTCGTCATGAGCATCGTGACGGTTCGCATGATCAAAGCTCCTTGATACAGGTTGGGTACGGAAGGTGAGCCATGGCCCACGCCGCGAAGTTTGCGCGTCACCACATGAACGTGGGCTGAAGTCGATGTCGATCCAAGATTCAGGTCTCGTTCAGGCGATACCGGTACCATCGACGCATGATTCGGTTCCACGACTACCGTGCGTTGCGTCTGTCTGCTTCGCGATGCAGGGCAGGGCTGCTGGCGGTCACCCTGGTCGGCTGCACCATGTCGGCGGTGCAGGCGAGCGATGGCCCGGACCACGAACGCGCCCGCCGCGCCATGTTGGCGGGGGAGATCCTGCCTTTGCATGTGATCTTGGTCCGGGTCCAGCCGCGACTGGACGGTGAGATCATCGAAATCGAGCTCGAGCGCGAAGATGGCCGCTGGGTCTACGAGTTCAAGGTGCTGCGGGTCGACGGGCGTTTGCACGAGTACCATGTCGATGCGCGCGACGGACAGCTGGTTCTACTCAAGGAAAAGGCTCAAAAGAGGCGGCGATGAGGGTCTTGTTGGTCGAGGACGATCCCGTGCTTGCCGATCGGCTGCGTCGTGCGCTCGAGCAAGCGCGCATGCGCGTCGATTGGGTGGCCGATGGCAAGACGGCGTGGTTTCAGGGTGGCGTCGAGCGTTATGACGTCATCGTGCTGGACTTGGGGTTGCCGCAGCTGGACGGGCTGACCGTGCTGCAGCGTTGGCGCCACGAAGGGGTGGGCGCGCCCGTGCTGATTTTGACCGCCCGTGACTCGTGGCATGACAAGGTGGCCGGTATCGATGCAGGGGCCGATGACTATTTGGTCAAGCCATTCCACACCGAGGAGTTGCTGGCCCGGCTGCGTGCCCTGATTCGCAGGTCCAATGGGGTGTCCAGCCCCATTTTGCGCTGCGGTCGGGTGACCCTCGACACGCGCCACCACCGGGCCTACATCGGCGATGACCCGTTGCCGCTGACGGTGCAGGAATGGCGGGTGCTGGAGCAACTGATGTTGCGTGCTTCTCAGGTCGTTTCGCGTGCCGTGTTGCTCGAGAGTTTGTACGGCGGGGATGAGGAGCCGGACTCCAACACGATTGAGGTATTCGTGGCGCGGCTGCGGCGTAAGCTGCCGCCGGGTGCCATCGAAACGGTGCGGGGCGTGGGGTACCGTTTGATCGACACCACTGCGACGGCGGTATCCGCGCCGCGCGCCGTCCGCGATTGACGGGGGCGGTGTGCTGCGGTCCTTGCGTTGGCGCCTGTGGCTGCTGTCGCTGCTGGTGTTGGGGCTGACGCTGGCGTCGGCGGGCTGGGTCGTGGTCCATCTGTTCGAGCGTCATGTGCGCGCACAGTTCGAGGCCAGGCTGCAGGATCACTGGATCGACGTCCTGGCTTCGTTACATCCCGACGAGGCCGGCTCGCCACAGTTGGATGGGAAATTGGCCGATCCGCGCTGGTCCCGTCAGTACGGCGGGTTGTATTTTCAGGTGCAGCGCGCCGGCGACGTGCAGCCGGAGCCGTGGTTGCGGTCGCGCTCGCTGTGGGACGAGCGGCTGTCGCTTCCCGTTGACGAGTTGGCCGATGGCACGGTGCACTGGCACGATCTGGTTGGCCCGGGAGGGCAGGCGTTGCGCGTCATGGAGCGCACCGTTCAATGGTCGGATACCGGGGGTCGCTGGCGGGTGGCCGTGGCCGCGGATCAGCGCGAGCTGCTGGACGCGATGGACGCGTTTCGCGAAAGCCTGGCGTTGGCGCTCGGCGTGGTCGGTGCGGTGTTGATGGCTGCGCTCGGGATACAGGTGAACATAGGCCTGAAACCCCTGCGTGCTTTGCAGGCCGCGCTGCAGCGGGTGCACCAGGGACAAGTCACACGCCTGGAGGGTTCCTTCCCGACCGAGGTGCTGCCCTTGGTGCAGGATTTCAACCGCACCCTTGCCTACGACGAACAGGTGGTGGAGCGAGCCCGGCGTTTGACCGGGAATCTGGCGCATGCCATCAAAACGCCGCTAGCGGCCATGGTGGCGTTGGCGGAAGATGCCACCTGGCCCGGCGAGGACGCGCGTCGCCAATGGCAAGAGCAGGTGCAGGCGGTGCGCGACCAGGTGGACTGGCACCTGCGCCGTGCCCGAGCAGCCGGGGCCGCCGGAGCTGCGCGGCGCACGGCGGTCGTGCCGGTGCTACAGGGGTTGTTGAGGGTGATGGATAAGGTTCATGCCCGCCGTGAGGGGGAGCCGCCGGTGCAATGGGAGCTGCGATGGCCGCAGCCGCCCGTCTACTTTGCGGGTGAGACCCAGGATCTGCAAGAAATGGCCGGCAACCTGATGGACAACGCGTGCAAGTGGGCCCGGCGAGCCGTGCGGATATCCGTACAGGGCGATGGTGGGCAAGTCGTGCTCGCGATCGAGGACGACGGGCCAGGCATCGCGCCTGAGCTGCGCGAGGCGGTGCTGGCCCGCGGGATACGGGCCGATGAGCGCGTACCCGGCAGCGGACTCGGCCTGGATATCGTGCGCGAGACGGCTGCGCTCTATGGCGGAGAGCTTCGTCTGCTGGAGTCAGAACTCGGCGGGTTGCGCGCCGAGTTGTGGCTGCCGCAGGGCTGAAGGGAACTTTTTGGCCCCTATGCCATTCACAACAGCGGTTGGTGGCAGAGTTGCACGTACCGCGAAGCCCGGTCGGTCTGGTGGTTGCCCAGACTGGCTGGACAGCCTGCCGAGGCGGTTCTCCTCCTCCCTCCTCCTCCTGTTGGCTCGGCGGGTGCTTCGCGGTACCTTTTTATTGACCTCAAGTCGGCGGTAGCGTGTCCGCAAAACTGGGCCGCTGTTGCAGCTTTTCGTGCAAGCGTGCCAAGTTGGGGTACGTGCTGCGCCAGTCGATGGCGGGGAAGCGAAAGTCCAGATACCCCAGTGCGACGCCGACGGCGATGTCGGCCAGACTCAAGTGGATGCCGTGGCAGTGGGGGCGGTCACCTAGCCCCAGGCTCATGGCTTTGAGTGCGCGCTGGATTTTCTCCAGCTGGCGGTCGATCCAGGCCTGACAGCGCTGGTGGTCGGCGCGTTGCGGCCAGACCTGCTCCATGCGCGCGGTGATGGCAGCGTCCAGCAACCCGTCAGCCAGGGCCTCCCAAGTCTTGACCTCGGCGCGCTCGCGCCCCGTGGCGGGGATGAGCTTGCCCACCGGCGACAGAGTATCCAGATACTCGACGATCACGCGCGAGTCGAACACCGCCTCGCCGCCTTCCATGACCAGGCACGGCACCTTGCCCAGGGGATTGGCGTCCGTGACCGTGGTGTCCGGGGCCCACGGGTCGGCCAGCTCGAACTGGCAGTCGAGCTTTTTCTCGGCCATGACGATGCGGACCTTGCGCACGTAGGGGCTGGTGAGGCTGCCGATGAGTTTGAGCTTCATGACGTCGTTGGGTTGACCCTGGGTGGGGAGCCGATTGTAGGGATTTGGCGACCGGGTTGCTGAGTGCGCTGCCAAGGGTGTGGCAGTGGGCGCGCCTACAATCGGGCCACTATGCAAGCCCACCCTGACGATTCACTTGCAGCGCACGCCGCGCTGACGGCGCTGTCGCCCCTGGATGGCCGCTACGCCCCCAAGCTGGCCAGCCTGCGCCCGATTTTCAGCGAATACGGCTTCATGCACCGGCGCGTGCAGGTGGAGCTGACGTGGTTCGAGTGCCTGAGCGACCTGGGGCTGCCGCAGTTTCTGCCATTGTCGCCTGCGGCGCGCGCGCACCTGCGCCGCGTGGTGCGCGACTTCTCTCCCGCCGACGCCGCCGCCATCAAGGTCATCGAAAAAACCACCAACCACGACGTCAAAGCGGTCGAGTACTGGATCCGCGGCCACGCCGAGTTGGGGGTGCCCGGGGTGTTTGCCGGCTGGCCCGAGCTGCAGCGGGTGGGCGAGTTCGTGCACTTTGCCTGCACCAGCGAGGACATCAACAACACCAGCCATGCGCTGCAATTGCAAGCCGGCCGCGCCGTGCTGCTGCAGGGGCTGGACGCGATCATCGACCGCCTGCGCGAGTTTGCCCACGCTTGGGCCGAGCAGCCGATGCTGAGCCGCACGCACGGCCAGACCGCCAGCCCCACCACGGTGGGCAAAGAGCTGGCCAACGTGGTGGTGCGCCTGCAAGCTGCGCGCGAGCGCATCGCCCAGGTGCGCTTGCTGGCCAAGATGAACGGGGCCGTGGGTAACTACAACGCGCACGTGGCTGCCTGCCCCGAGGTGGATTGGGAGGCGTTTGCGCGCCGCGTCGTCGAGACACCGGCGCCGGGCCCCGATACCCCGCCCGAGGCGCCGATCGGGCTGGGGTTGGCCTTTCAGCCCTACAGCATCCAGATCGAGCCGCACGACTACATGGCCGAGCTGTTCGACGCGGTGGCACGCAGTAACACCATCCTCATCGATTTGGCGCGCGACATTTGGGGCTACATCAGCCTGGGCTACTTCCGGCAAAAGCTCAAGGCGGGTGAGATCGGCTCGAGCACCATGCCGCACAAGGTCAACCCGATCGACTTCGAAAATGCCGAGGGCAACCTGGGGCTGGCCAACGCGCTGTTGCGCCATCTGTCCGACAAGCTGCCCATCAGCCGCTGGCAGCGCGACCTGACCGACTCCACCGTGCTGCGCAACATGGGCGTGGCGCTAGGGTATGCGGTGTTGGCGCACCAGTCGCTGCTGACGGGGCTAGGCAAGCTCGAGCTCGATGCGCCGACGCTGGCTGCCGACTTGAATGACGCCTGGGAGGTGCTGGCCGAGCCGATCCAGACCGTCATGCGGCTGCACGGCGTGCCCGGCGCTTACGAAAAGCTCAAGGCCGCCACGCGCGGGCAGCGCGTGACGGCCGAGGCGTTGCATGCGCTGATTGCGACGCTGGAGATCCCCGACGCGGACAAGCAGCGCTTGCTAGCCCTGACCCCTGCCGATTACACGGGGCTGGCGTCGCGGCTCGCGCGCCGCGTCTGAGCGGCGTTTTCCACCGCGCGCTCGGCATAGACGTTGAAGCGCCAGGCGCTATCCTCCAAGGTGATGCGGCGCCAGACGGCGCGCTTTTCGCCTGGTGTCATCTCGGGCCAGCGCGTCACCTCGTCGTGGGTGCGGCCACAGCCTTTGCACACCGCGTCGCCTTGGTTGGTGGAGCAAATGGCGATGCAGGGAGTGTCGGGCGTGGTGTCGTACCAGGCGCGCCAGGCCTCGTAGGCCGCGCGCGGCATGGTGTGTTCGTCGGCCTCGTCCTCGTGGAAATACACCATCAGCGCGTAGACCTCGGCCAGCGCGCGTAGCGGCGGCGCGAGCGTGATGCCGTCGGGGGAGGGGAGGCGTGCGCGCCAGTGGTTGATCGCCGCCTCGATGTCGGTGATGTGAATGCCTGCCATGCGACTCGTGCGGAGGGGAAGAGGGGCGTGATCTTAGCGGCTCGGTCGGGTCAGCGGCGTTGGGTGGCTTCGGCCAACTGCTCACGCAGCAAGGTTTCGGCATGCCGGGCGCGGCTGTCCAGCACCGACAGCTCCAGCAGGTCGGTTGCGCCCTGTTCGCGCGCCAGCCGCTGCGCAGCGCGGAAACGGTCCAGCGCGCCGGCAGGGTCGAGCAATGCCAGGCGCGCCTCGCCCTCGGCGCGGGTGGCGCGCACCGGCTGCGCCTGCGCGTGCAGGACGGCCGCCCAGGCGCTCCATGCGCCGGCGTCGTGCGGGTGCTGCACACACCACGCCTGCAACCGTCGGTCGATCGCTTGGCGCAAGTCAGCCGGGACGCGTGGCGCGGCCTGCGCGGCCAGCAGCAGGCCAGCCCGTTGCCCCATTTCCAACGCCCAGGCGACCCGCTCGGGCAGCGCCCGGCGCTGGGCGTCGGGCAGTTGGGGATCGTCGTGCAGCATCAGCAGCACCTCCAACTCCAAGAGGGAGGCGCTGCGCTTGGCGTCGGCTTCTCGGGCGGCTGCTGCGCGCAGGGCAGGCAGCGCTTGCACGGTGCCGACGCTGTCGCGTCGCCAGGCGCGGGCCAGCACCGCGGCGTACAGCCGGTCTGGCTCGCGGATATCGGCGGGCAGCGTGGCATGCGCCTGCAGCCGGTCCGGTGTTGGGTCGGCCAGCACGCGGGCACGCGCGGCCATGAAGGCGTGCGCGGTGGCGGAGATGCCACTCGCGCCGTCGGGCCGCGCGCCCGGCGGGGCCTGCAGGGGCAGGCGCGCGCGCAGATCGGCGATGCGCTCGGTGGTCAGGGGGTGGCTGCGCAGGTACGGAAAACTGCCGTCGTCGTTGAGGCGCGCGGCCTGCTGCAGCCGGTCGAACATGCCGAGGAAGCCCTGACCATCGAAGCCCGCGGCTTGCAGCACGGCGAGTCCGATGCGGTCGGCTTCGCGCTCCATGTCGCGCGAGAAGTTGAGCTGGCTCTGCGCGGCCACTGCTTGTCCGCCGGCGATGGCGGCCCCCGCGATGTCCGCATTGCGCGCGGCACTGGCGGCCAGCGCCCCCAAAATCATGGCGGCCAGCACCAGGGGGGCCTGCTGGCTTTGCCGCGTCAGCAGCCGCGCGATGTGGCGCTGCGAGACGTGGCTGAGCTCGTGCGCGAGCACCGAGGCCAGCTCGTCCGCGCTGCCCGTTACGCCGATGAGGCCGAGGTGGATGCCCAGGTAGCCTCCGGGCAGCGCAAACGCGTTGACCGTGCGGTCGCGCGCCAGCAGCAGCCGCCAGGCGTAGCGCTCGGCCAGCTCGTCCGGCAGCTCGCCGCGCTGGCGGGCCGCGGTAAAAAGGGGTTGCCAAAGCCGCTGCAAATGGTCGTGCAGCGGCGCGTCGTCCAGGTAGGCCGGGTCGCGGTAGATCGCGCGCGCAATCTGGTCGCCCAGGCGACGCTCTTCGGACAGGGTCATGTCGCCGCCGTCGCCCAGCGCGGGCAGGGGCGACTGCGCGTGTGCGACGCCAGGGGCCGCCGAGCCACCTGCGGCCGTCAGCCACGGCAGCAGCGCCGTCGCGCTGGCCCCGGCAAAGGCGCCGCGCAGCACGGCGGCGAGCCAGTCACGTCGGCGGCAGCACGCTGGGCGCAGCCGCGGGCCGGGCAGCGGTTCGGCGTCAGAGCCAGTGGGCAACATGGGGCGCATCCTCGTATGATGCCGCGTCTCGGTTTCGAATTCCCTGCTCGCCATGTCCCAAGCCCCGATTGCCGACTCGACGGTTGCACCGTCGCCGCTGACACACTTCGACCCCCAGGGTCAAGCGCACATGGTGGATGTGGGCGCCAAGGCCGCCACCCACCGCGTGGCGGTGGCCGAGGGGCGCATCCGCATGCTACCCAGCACGCTGGCGCTGATCGCGCAGGGTCACGCGAAGAAGGGCGACGTACTGGGCGTGGCGCGCATCGCGGGCATCATGGCCGCCAAGCGTACCAGCGACTTGATTCCCTTGTGCCACCCGATCGCACTGACGCGGGTGGCGCTCGAGTTTGGCCTCGAGCCCGAGGGGCCCGCCGTGCGCGTGCAGGCCACGGCCGAGACCGTGGGCCAGACGGGGGTGGAGATGGAGGCGCTGACCGCGGTGCAAGTGGCCCTGCTGACGATCTACGACATGTGCAAGGCCGCCGACCGCGGCATGTCGATCACTGACGTGCGCCTGCTCGAAAAGCGCGGGGGCAAGTCGGGACACTTCGTCTCCGATGCCCCTGCGCCGACCGCTCAGGCGTAGGTGTAGACCCCGCGGCCGGTCTTGCGACCCAGGTAGCCGGCGGCTACCATTTCCTTGAGCAGCGGGCAGGGCCGGTATTTGCTGTCGTTGAACTCGGCGAAGTACACGTTCATCACCGCCAGACAGACATCTAGCCCGATCATGTCGGCCAGCGCCAGCGGGCCAATGGGGTGGTTGCAGCCCAGCTTCATGCCGGCGTCGATGTCCTCGGGGCTGGCCAGGCCCTCGGCCAGCACGAAGAAGGCCTCGTTGATCATCGGCACCAGGATGCGGTTGACCACGAAGCCGGGCGAGTTCTTGACCGTGATGGGCGTCTTGCCCAGGCGCAGCGCCAGTTCGCGTACCGCATCGTGCGTGGCGTCGCTGGTTTGCAGGCCACGGATGATCTCCACCAGCGCCATCACCGGCACCGGGTTGAAAAAGTGCATGCCGATGAAGCGCTCGGCACGGCCGGTGACAGCGGCCAGCTGCGTGATGCTGATCGAGCTCGTGTTGGTGGCCACGATCACCTCTGGCGCGAGCAGCTGGTCGAGCTGGCGCAGGATCTTGATCTTGAGTTCGAGGTTTTCGGTAGCGGCTTCCACGACGAGCTGCGCGCCCTGCAGGTCTT
>NZ_CALIND010000039.1:0-11009 GCF_938045175.1 uncultured Tepidimonas sp. | reverse complement strand
ATCCGTGGGGCTCCACGGGATAGATGGAGAAGTCCTCGTCCGCGGCGGCGAGGCAGGCCCCCGCGAGCACGCCACCGCCACCCGTGGGGACCAGCAGCGCGTCCAGGGTGATCCCTGCAGCGCGTGTGTCCTCGAGCAGCTCGAGCGTCGCTGTGCCCTGACCTGCGATGATGTCCTCGTGGTCGAAGGGCTGGATGATGGTGGCGCCGGTCTGCTCGGCGATCCACTGCGCCAGCGCCAGCAGCGTGGCCGCGCGCGCGTGGTGCGCGGCGGCGTTGCCCAGCAGCACGGCCTTGCGCTCACCACTGAGCAGCGACTGCGCGATGGCGCGCGCGTCATCATCCGCCGTCACGCCTTCGGCACCGGCCGGCAGCGCGCCACCGCGGGCCTCGGCCACCGCGGCGGCCACGCGCGCCAGCGCCGCCGCCCAATCGCTTGCCGCCACGCGCAGCACGCGGTGCAGCGGCATCGCCCAATCCGGCGGCGCGGCCACCAGGGCCGACACCTGCGCCCCTTTGCGCACCGCCTGCCGGATGCGCTGCGCGAACAGGGGGTGGTCTTTGCGCAGGTTGGAGCCGATGACGAAGGCGCGGTCGAGCGTGGAGAGTTCCGCGATCGGGCGCCCCAGCCAGCGTGCGCGCCCAGCGGGTGCCGCGTTGTCGAACGCGGCCACGCGCAGGCGGTGATCGATGTTCGGGCTGCCCAAACCGTCCATGAGTGCCTTGGCCAGCGCCAGCTCTTCCACCGTGGCGTGTGGGCTGGCCAGCAGCCCGATCGCGCCTGCGCCGTGCTGCGCGCGCACGTCCCGCAGGCCGTGCGCCACGTAGTCCAGCGCCGTTTTCCAATCGACGGTGCGCCACTGACCCCCTTGCTTGATCATCGGCTGTGTCAGGCGATCGGGGCCGTTGAGCGCCTCGTAGCTGAAGCGGTCACGGTCCGCAATCCAGCACTCGTTGACGGCCTCGTTTTCCAGCGGCACCACGCGCAGCACCCGGTCGCCCTTGACCTGCACCACCAGGTTGGCGCCCGTGGAGTCGTGCGGGCTGATGCTCTTGCGCCGCGACAGCTCCCAGGTCCGCGCCGCGTAACGGAACGGCTTGCTGGTCAACGCACCGACGGGGCACAGGTCGATCATGTTGCCCGACAGCTCGGAGTCCACCGTCTGGCCGACGAAGGTCTCGATCTCGGAGTGCTCGCCGCGGTGGCTCATGCCGAGCTCCATGACGCCGGCGATCTCCTGCCCGAAGCGCACGCAGCGCGTGCAGTGGATGCAGCGGCTCATCTCCTCCATCGAGATGAGCGGACCGACATTCTTGTGGAAGACGACGCGCTTTTCCTCCTCGTAGCGCGAGCGCGTGCCGCCGTAGCCCACCGCCAGGTCTTGCAACTGGCACTCGCCGCCCTGGTCGCAGATGGGGCAGTCGAGCGGGTGGTTGATGAGCAAAAACTCCATCACCGCTTTTTGTGCCTTGACGGCTTTTTCGCTCTTGGTGCGCACGACCATGCCCATGGACACCGGGGTGGCGCACGCCGGCATGGGCTTGGGCGCCTTCTCCACGTCGACCAGGCACATGCGGCAGTTGGCCGCGATCGAGAGCTTTTTGTGGTAGCAGAAGTGCGGGATATAGACGCCGGCTTTTTCGGCCGCATGCATGACCATGCTGCCCGGTGGCACCTCCACCTTCTTGCCGTCGAGTTCGATTTCGACCATGGTGGGCTTTCCCTCAGACATACGCCGGGACCATGCAGGTCTTGTGTTCGACGTGGTATTCGAATTCGTGCCGGAAATGCTTGATCATGCCGCGCACGGGCATGGCCGCCGCGTCACCCAAGGCGCAGATGGTGCGGCCCATGATGTTTTCCGCGACGTTGTCGAGCAGCTCCAGGTCGCTGGCGCGGCCCTGGCCGTTTTCGATGCGATCGACCACGCGCCACAACCAGCCCGTGCCTTCGCGGCATGGCGTGCACTGGCCGCACGATTCGTGCATGTAAAAGTAGCTCAGCCGCTGCAGCGACTTGACCATGCAGCGCGTCTCGTCCATGACGATGACGGCCCCCGACCCCAGCATCGACCCAGCCTTGGCGATGCTGTCGTAGTCCATGGTGCAGTCCATCATGATGTCGGCCGGCAGCACTGGCGCCGACGAGCCGCCGGGAATGACGGCCTTGAGCCGCCGTCCGCCGCGCACGCCGCCAGCCAACTCCAGCAACTTGGCAAACGGCGTGCCCATGGGGATCTCGTAGTTGCCAGGCCGCTCGACATCACCGCTGACCGAGAAGATCTTGGTGCCGCCGTTGTTGGGCTTGCCCACCTCCAGATAGGCCTGCCCCCCGTGGCGGATGATCCACGGCACCGCCGCAAAGGTTTCGGTGTTGTTGATGGTGGTGGGCTTGCCATACAGGCCGTAGCTGGCCGGAAACGGCGGCTTGAAGCGCGGCTGGCCCTTCTTGCCCTCCAGCGACTCCAGCAGCGCGGTTTCCTCGCCGCAGATGTAGGCGCCAAAACCGTGGTGGGCATGCAGCTGGAAGCTGAAGTCACTGCCCAGGATGCGCTCGCCCAGGTAGCCCGCGGCACGCGCTTCCTCCAGTGCCTCCTCGAAACGCTCGTAGACCTGGAAGATCTCGCCGTGGATGTAGTTGTAGCCGACCGAGATGCCCATTGCGTACGCCGCGATCGCCATCCCTTCGATGACGATGTGCGGGTTGTACATGAGGATGTCGCGGTCCTTGCATGTACCCGGCTCGCCTTCGTCGGAGTTGCACACCAGGTATTTCTGGCCTGGAAATTGCCGCGGCATGAAGCTCCACTTCAGCCCGGTCGGAAAGCCCGCACCGCCGCGGCCACGCAACGCGCTGGTCTTGACCTCGGCGATGACCTGGTCGGGGGTCATTCCCTCGCCGCCATCCTTGCCCAGAATCTTGCGCAGCGCCTGGTAGCCGCCGCGTGCCTCGTAGTCTTTCAGGCGCCAATTGGTGCCGTCGAGCCCGGCGTAGATCTGCGGGGCGATGTGCCGGCCGTGGAAGCAGCTCTGCACCCCAGTGGCCTGAAACTGTTGCAAAAGCGCATGGGCCTTCATGACTATTCCTCCGCGGCGGTGCGGCGCAGTCCGTCGATGAGCTGATCGAGCCGATCGTTGGACATAAAGCTGCACATGTGGCGGTCGTTGACGAGCATCACCGGCGCATCGGCACACGCGCCCAGACACTCACTTTGTTGCAGCGTGAACACGCCGTCGGCCGTGGTCTCGCCTGGCTGCACGCCGAGCTTTTCGGCCAGATATTGCAGCGCCTTGCCGCCGCCGCGCAGCTGGCACGGCAGATTGGTGCAGACGTTGAGCTTGAAGCGCCCCACCGGCTGCTGGTTGTACATGTTGTAGAAGGTGGTGACCTCGTGCACCGCGATGGGTGGCATGCCCAGATACTGGGCCACCCCCAGCTCGGCCGCCGGACTGACCCAGCCGTATTCTTGCTGCACGATGGCCAGGCACGCCATCACGGCGGATTGCCGCTGGTCAGCCGGATATTTGGCCACCTCGCGGGCAAAGCGCGCCAGTATCGCCTCGGACAGTGCCATCGGCTCGGCGGTGCGGGGTTCGGTGCTCATCGGTCGATCTCTCCAAACACGATGTCCATGGTGCCGATGATGGCCACCGCATCGGCCAGCATGTGCCCGCGCGCCATTTCATCCAGGCACGAAAGGTGCGCGAAGCCAGGCGCGCGGATTTTGAGGCGATACGGCTTGTTGGCACCGTCGCTGACGAGGTAGATGCCGAACTCGCCCTTGGGGTGCTCGACCGCCGCGTACGCCTCGCCCTCGGGGACGTGGAAGCCCTCGGTGAAGAGCTTGAAGTGGTGGATGAGCGCCTCCATGTCGGCCTTCATCGCCTCGCGCTTGGGCGGCGCGACCTTGGTGTTGTCGGTGATCACTGGGCCGGGGTTGGCGCGCAGCCAGTCCACGCACTGCTTGATGATGCGGTTGGACTGGCGCATCTCTTCCATGCGCACCAAATAACGGTCGTAGGTATCGCCCGTCTTGCCCACCGGGATGTCGAAGTCGAGCCGGTCGTACACCTCGTAGGGCTGCTTCTTGCGCAGGTCCCACGCGATGCCGGAGCCGCGCAGCATGGGGCCGGTCATGCCCATGGCCAGCGCTTTCTCGGGCGGGACAACACCGATGCCCACGGTGCGCTGCTTCCAGATGCGGTTGTCGGTCAGCAGCGTGTGGTATTCGTCCAGGTACTTGGGGAAGCGTTGGGTAAAGTCGTCGATAAAGTCCAGCAGCGAACCCTGGCGGTTGCGGTTGAGCTCCTCGAGCTGGCGCGCGTTGCGGATTTTGCTGACCTTGTACTGCGGCATGGTGTCCGGCAAGTCGCGGTACACCCCACCCGGGCGGAAGTACGCCGCGTGCATGCGCGCGCCCGAGACCGCCTCGTACATGTCGAACAAGTCTTCGCGCTCGCGAAAGCAGTACAGCAAGATCGTCGAGCTGCCGCAGTCGTTGCCGTGCGAGCCCAGCCACATCAGGTGATTGAGCAAGCGGGTGATTTCGGCAAACATCACGCGGATGTACTGCGCGCGAATCGGCACCTCGATGCCCAAGAGCTTCTCGATCGCCAAGCAATACGCGTGCTCGTTGCACATCATCGAGACGTAGTCCAGCCGGTCCATGTAGGGCAGCGACTGGATGTAGGTCTTGTGCTCGGCGAGCTTTTCGGTGGCGCGGTGCAACAACCCGATGTGCGGGTCGGCGCGCTGCACGACCTCGCCGTCGAGCTCCAGCACCAGACGCAGCACACCGTGCGCAGCCGGGTGCTGCGGGCCGAAGTTCAGGGTGTAGTTCTTGATGTCAGCCATGACGTTTCAACCCTCGGGACGTGCGGCCCTCAGTGCAGCCCCCCGTACGAATCTTCGCGGATGATGCGTGGCGTGATCTCGCGCGGCTCGATCGTGACCGGCTCATAGATGACGCGCCGGCGCTCGGGGTCGTAGCGCATCTCGACGTGACCGGACAGCGGAAAGTCCTTGCGAAACGGGTGACCGATGAAGCCGTAGTCGGTGAGGATGCGGCGCAAATCGGCGTGCCCCTCGAAGACGATGCCGTACAGGTCGAAGGCTTCGCGCTCGTACCAGTTGGCCGACGGCCAGATCGCGGTGACGGAATCGATGACGGGAAAATCGTCGTCGGGACAGAAGGTGCGCACGCGCAGCCGCTGATTCAGGCTGACCGACAGCAAATGCACGACGACGGCAAAGCGCGGGCCATCCCAGGCGCCGTCGCGATAGGTGGAGTAATCGACGCCGCACAGATCGATAAGCTGCTCGAAGCGGCACGCCGGGGCGTCACGCAGGGTCTGCATCACTTCCCGGTAGTCCGCCGCCGCGACCTCCACCGTGACCTCGTCATGACTGACTTTCAACGTGCGAATCCGCTCCCCCAGCGCAGCAGCGACCGCGTCGCGTACCGCCTCGGCGGACGGGCGCACGCTCTGGGTTGCCAAGGCCGCCCAATCGGCGGCTTGCGTCGTCGTGGTCATCGTGTTTACTCCTGGTGCGTGGGCAGTGCCATCGGCGCCGCCGTCACACACGGGCGATCGTTTGGGTACGACGGATCTTGTGCTGCAACTGGATGATGCCGTACAGCAGCGCCTCGGCCGTCGGCGGACAGCCGGGGACATACACATCCACCGGAACGATGCGGTCGCAGCCGCGCACGACCGAATAGCTGTAGTGGTAGTAACCGCCGCCATTGGCACACGAGCCCATGGACAGCACCCAGCGCGGCTCCGCCATCTGGTCGTAGACCTTGCGCAGCGCGGGCGCCATCTTGTTGCACAGCGTGCCCGCCACGATCATCAAGTCCGACTGGCGCGGACTGGCACGGAACACCTCGGCGCCGAAGCGCGCGATGTCGTACCGGGCCGTGGCGGCATGCATCATCTCGACCGCACAGCACGCCAGCCCAAACGTCATCGGCCACAGCGAGCCGGTCTTGGCCCAGTTCACCACCGCGTCGTAGCTGGTGGTGAAAAACCCTTGTTTGAAAACCCCTTCGATCATCTGCCGCTCCTGGTGTTGCCTGTCGAGTCACGCCAACGGTTGCGTCATTCCCAGTCCAGCGCGCCCTTCTTCCACTCGTAGACGAAGCCGACGACCAGAATCATCAGGAACATCACGCCCGCCCAGAAGCCCGTTGCGCCGATGTCCGAAAAGGCCACCGCCCACGGGATGAGGAAGGCGATCTCAAGGTCGAACAGGATGAAGAGGATGGCCACGAGGTAGTAGCGCACATCGAACTTCATGCGCGCGTCTTCGAAGGCCTCGAAGCCACACTCGTAGGGGGAGTTTTTTTCCGGATCCGGACGATTGGGACCCAGCAAATACCCAAATACCTGAGGGAGTACACCGACGGCCAAGCCCACCAGAATGAACAGGAGGACGGGCAAATATTGCTCTAGGCTCACGGTCGTCTCCGGCAAAAAGCGCCCTGGGGGCGCTTCATCGGTAACAGGATTGGTGCCGACGGCGAGACTCGAACTCGCACAGCTTTCGCCACTACCCCCTCAAGATAGCGTGTCTACCAATTCCACCACGTCGGCAAGGGTGCATCGTCGAGGGCTGGATTGGCTGCACCGCACCAGCGAGGTTCGTCATCTCGACGACGGACCGCATTGTACCCCGAAAACCGCCCTATTCTGGGGGCCCCACAGGGCTAGGGGATTCCCCGCAAGGGCGGCTTGCGGCCGGGACCTCACTGGCCCGGGATCTGCGAAGCAGCACCACCCGACTGGGCCGGCGCCGGCACCGCTGGCTCGATGGGCACCGCGGGCACGGTCTCGAGCACGCTGCCGGAGCTGGCCGCCTGCGGCCGCTGATAACCCAGGAACGCCAACGCCAGCGTCGAGGCCAGGAACACGGTTGCCAGCACGGCCGTGCTGCGTGACAAGAAATTGGCGCCACCCGATGCCCCGAACAGGCTGGCGGATGATGCCCCGCCACCAAAGGCCGCACCGGCGTCGGCGCCCTTGCCGTGCTGCATGA
Source organism: uncultured Tepidimonas sp. (assembly GCF_938045175.1). Lineage (NCBI taxonomy): Bacteria > Pseudomonadati > Pseudomonadota > Betaproteobacteria > Burkholderiales > Tepidimonas > uncultured Tepidimonas sp. Next base: position 3,971 of record NZ_CALIND010000039.1, on the reverse strand, counting down.
GCACCAGCCCGATCATGACCAGCGCGGACAGCACCTGCACCACCATCAACAGGGTCAAAAGCACGTTCATGAAAACTCCTACGAAACAAAAGTATTGGCTGGCGAACGCCGCATCAGACCGCGGCGCGCACGATGCGCAAAAACTCCTCCGCCTTGAGCGAGGCGCCGCCGATCAGGCCGCCGTCGATGTCGGGCTGAGCCAGCAGCGCGGCCGCATTGCCCGCGTTCATGCTGCCACCGTACAGGATGCGCACGCGCCGCGGCTCGGGAACCGCCGCGCCGAGCTGGGCGCGCAGCACGGCATGCACGGCTTGCGCCTGCTCGGGCGTCGCCGTGCGTCCGGTACCGATGGCCCACACCGGCTCGTAGGCGACGACGATTTCGGACACGCAGTGGCCCACGGTGTGGATGACGGCCGCGAGCTGGCGCTTGACCACCGCTTCGGTCTGGCCCGCCTCGCGCTGCGCCTCGGTCTCGCCGACGCAGACGATGGGCGTGATGCCACAGGCCAGTGCGCGCTGCGCCTTGCGCGCCACCGCCTCGTCGGATTCGCCGTGGTCGCGTCGCCGTTCGGAATGGCCCACGATCACGTAGCGGCAGCCAAAATCCCGCAACATGGCGGCGCTGACCTCGCCGGTGTAGGCGCCCGCTTCGTGTTCCGAGACATCTTGCGCCCCCCAGGCGAGCGGGCTGCCCGTGCACAGGGCCTGCACCTGCGCGAGATACGGCGCGGGCACACACACCGCCACGTCTACCGCCGCGGTGTCGGCATCCAGCCCGGCCAGGATCGCCTGCAGCAGTGCCTCATTGCCCGCCAGGCTGCCATTCATCTTCCAATTGCCGGCGATAAGCTTGCGTGTCACAGTCGTCGTCTCCATCCGAATCAGGCCGCCGCGCCACTCCAGTCGAGCACGATCTTGCCGATGTGTTGGTTGCTCTCCATGAGCGCGTGCGCCTGCGCCGCCTGTGCCGCCGGGAAGACCCGGTACACGACGGGCCGGATGGCGCCGCGTTCGATGAGCGGCCAAATGCGCTGGCGCAACTCGCGCGCGATCGCCGCCTTAAAGGCCACTGGACGCGGCCGCAGGGTCGAGCCCGTGATGGTCAGGCGTCGGCGCAGCAGCTTGCCGGCGTCGAACGCCGCCTCGACACCCCCCTGCACCGCGATGATGACCAAGCGGCCATCCTCGGCCAGGCAGTCGATCTCGCGCGCCACGTAGGGGCCGGCCACCATGTCCAGAATCACGTCCACGCCTCGACCACCCGTCAGGCGCGCCACTTCGGCCACGAAATCCTGCTGGCGGTAAACGATGGCGTGGTCCGCACCGAGGCGCACACAGGCCTCGGCCTTGTCGGCCGAGCCCACGGTCACCAGCACCCGCGCGCCCATGGCACGCGCCATTTGAATGGCGGTCACGCCAATGCCGCTCGCCCCACCCTGCACCAGTAGCGTCTCACCCGCTTGTAGCCGGCCGCGGTCGAAGACATTGCTCCAGACGGTAAAGAACGTCTCGGGTATCCCGGCGGCCTCGACGTCGCTCCAGCCGCGCGGCACCGGCAGGCACTGCCCCACCGGCGCAACGCAATACTCGGCGTAGCCGCCCCCCGCAACCAGCGCGCACACCCGTTGGCCGATGCGCAGCCCGGCGGCTTCCATGGCCTCGACGTCACCGCTTTCGATGACCCCGGCCACCTCCAAACCCGGCAGATCGGAGACGCCGGGCGGGGGGGCGTAATGCCCGCGCCGCTGCAGCACGTCGGGCCGGTTGACGCCCGAGGCGCTGACGCGAATGAGCACCTCGCCCTCACCCGGCTCGGGCCGGGGGCGTTGCGTCAGGCGCAGCACCTCGGGTCCGCCGAAGGCGGTGATTTCGATCGCCTGCATCAGCGCGGCCATGACAAGGCTCCGGACGAACGCGCAGCGCTCACTGTTGCTGTTGCTGCTGTTGCACGCTGGCCTCGCCGCGGTCGAGCAGCGCCTTCATCGACAGCTTGATGCGGCCCTTGTCGTCGGTCTCGAGCACCTTGACCTTGACGATCTGGCCTTCTTGCAAGAAATCGCTGACCTTCTCGACCCGCTGGTTGGCGATCTGGCTGATGTGCAGCAGCCCATCCTTGCCCGGCAGGATGTTGACCAGGGCACCGAAGTCCAGGATCTTGGTCACCGGACCCTCGTAGACCTGACCCACCTCGACCTCGGCGGTGATCTCCTCGATGCGGCGGCGCGCCTCGGCGGCACGGTCGGCGTCGGTGGAGGCGATGGTAATGGTGCCGTCCTCGGCGATGTCGATCGTGGTGCCAGTCTCCTCGGTCAGCGCGCGGATGGTCGCACCGCCCTTGCCGATCACGTCTCGGATTTTCTCCGGGTTGATCTTCATGGTGTACAGGCGCGGCGCGTAGGCCGAAATCTCCTCACGCGCACCACCGATCGCCGCCTGCATCTTGGCCAGGATGTGCAGACGCGCTTCCTTGGCCTGGGCCAGCGCCACCTGCATGATTTCCTTGGTGATGCCCTGGATCTTGATGTCCATCTGCAACGCGGTCACGCCTTGCGTGGTGCCCGCGACCTTGAAGTCCATGTCGCCCAAGTGGTCTTCGTCACCCAGAATGTCGGTCAGGACCGCGAACTTGTTGCCTTCTTTGATCAGGCCCATGGCGATACCGGCCACGTGCGCCTTCATCGGCACCCCCGCGTCCATCAGCGCCAGGCAGCCGCCACAGACGGTGGCCATGGACGACGAGCCGTTGGACTCCGTCACCTCGGACACCACGCGGATGGTGTAGGGAAACTCGTCCTTGCTGGGCAGGCAGGCGACCAGCGCGCGCTTGGCCAGACGGCCGTGGCCAATCTCACGGCGCTTCGGTGCGCCCACGCGGCCGGTCTCGCCGGTGGCGAACGGCGGCATGTTGTAGTGCAGCATGAAGCGGTCCTGGTATTCGCCCGACAGCGCGTCGATGATCTGCGCATCGCGCTCGGTGCCCAGGGTGGCAATGACCAATGCCTGCGTTTCGCCACGCGTGAACAGCGCCGAGCCGTGCGTGCGCGGCAGCACGCCGGTGCGAATCTCGATCGGACGCACGGTGCGGGTGTCGCGCCCGTCGATGCGCGGCTCGCCAGCCAGGATCTGCTGGCGCACGATGCGCGACTCGATCTCGAACAGCAACCCGTCGACCTTGACCTCGTCGAAGGCCACGCCCTGTTCGGCCAAGCCCGCCTTGACAGCGGCGTAGGCCTCGCGGCAGGCCTGGGTGCGGGCCTGCTTGTTGCGGATCTGGTAGGCCGCGCGCAAGCGCTCCTCGCCCAACTCGGTGACCTTGGCGATCAGCGCTTCGTCGCGCGCCGGCGGCTGCCAGTTCCAGACGGGTTTGCCGGCGACGCGCACCAAATCGTTGATCGCCTCGATGGCGATCTTGCCCTGCTCGTGCCCGAACACCACCGCGCCCAGCATCACCTCTTCGGTGAGCTGGTCCGCCTCGGACTCGACCATCAGCACCGCCGATTCGGTACCGGCCACGACCAAGTCCAGGCGCGAGTTGGCTTTCTCGGTCGGCCCCGGGTTGAGCACATACTCGCCGTTGACGTAGCCGACACGGGCAGCGCCGATCGGGCCGTTGAACGGGATACCGCTGATGGCCAGCGCCGCGCTCGACGCAATCATCGCGGGGATGTCGGCATCCACCTCCGGGTTGAGCGACAAGGTGTGCACGACGATCTGCACTTCGTTGAAGAAGCCGTCGGGAAACAGCGGACGGATGGGCCGGTCGATCAGTCGGCTGGTCAGCGTCTCGTATTCGCTGGGACGGCCTTCGCGCTTGAAGAAGCTGCCCGGGATCTTGCCGGCCGCATACGCCTTCTCGACGTAATCCACGGTCAGCGGAAAGAAGTCCTGACCGGGCTTGGCCTCGGGGCGAGCGACGACGGTGGCGAGCACGACGGTGCCCTCCATGTCGAGCAAGACGGCGCCCGTGGC
>NZ_CALIND010000038.1:0-6225 GCF_938045175.1 uncultured Tepidimonas sp. | reverse complement strand
AACGCGCTGATGATGGCCATCAGCGCCGCGTCCTTGGGCTTGAACGGCGCCGCCAGTGCGGCGGTGGCGCCGTGGCGCGCGCAGGCGATGAGCTGCCACTGGTTGACCAAATCGGTGTAGCGCCGCAGCGGCGAGGTGCTCCATGCGTAGCAGGGCACGCCGATGCCCGCGTGCGGCAGCGGCTTGGTGCCCATGCGCACCTTGATGCCGGGCGCCAGGCTCGCCTGGCTGCGGTAAATGCCGGGTACACCCAGCTCGGCCAGCCAGCCGCCCCAGGTTTGGTTGGCCAGGATCATCGCCTCGGCCACGATCAAGTCGAGCGGGGCGCCACGCGAGCGCGTGCCGATGATGACCGTCTCCTCGCCGGTGGGGCCGTCGGGGCCGACACCGTCGAGCTTGAACGTGTAGTCGGGGCGGGTGAAGGTCTCGGGCCGACCGCGGACCGCCTCGCGCCGTGCCTTGCACGCCTGCGCCAGCCGCCACAGAAACGCCAGCGTCGGCCGCAGCGCCTCCACCTCGGCGGGCACCGGGGCCCCCGCCGGGGCGCTGGGGTCTTCCAGCCACGCCGGGGTAATGGCCGCGTCGATCTGGTCGTGGCGCAGGTTGTGCGCGATCGGCACGCGCTCGAGGCGCGTGTGGTGACTGCGGATCTCCAGCGACGCCTCATCGAGCGTCAGATACAGCGACAGCGCCGGCCGGGCTGCGCCAGCCTCCAGCGTGTAGGTTCGCACCACCTCATCGGGCAGCATGGTGATCTTGTGCCCCGGCATGTACACCGTGGATAGCCGCTCGCGCGCCAAGCGGTCCAGCGCACTGTCGGGTGTGATCGCCAGGCCCGGTGCGGCGATGTGGATGCCCAGCGTCACGGTGCCGCTGCCCAGCCCCTGCACACTCAGGGCGTCGTCGATTTCGGTGGTGCTGGAGTCGTCGATCGAAAACGCGGCCACCCCCTCGGCCAACGGCAGGTCGTCGGGCGCGGGTGGCGCCGGCAGCGCGGGAAATCCCGTGCCGCGCGGAAAAAACTCGTGCAGGAAGCGCTGCCAGTGGAACTGGTAGGCGCTGGTGATGGCCCCGGCGCGTTGCAGCAGCGCCAGCGGCGCCAGGTGCGTCTCGCGCGCGGCGTGCACGACCGCCTTGTACTCGGGGGCATTTTTGTCCGGCTTGAACAGAATGCGGTAGAGCTGCGCGCGGATCGGCTCGGGGCAGCTGCCTGCTGCCAGTTCGGCGGCCCAGGCATCGATTTGCGCCTGTAGGGCCTTCTTGCGCTCGATGGCGGCGAGCGCTTGTTGCAGCACGTCCGCGGGCGCCTTGCGAAACCGCCCCTTGCCCGCGCGGCGAAAGTAGTGGGGCGCTTCGTGCAGGCGCAACAGCATGGCGGTTTGCTGCGCCAGCGTCGCGCCGTTACCGAAGTAGTCACGCGCCAGCTCGTCGAAGCCGAAATCGGCCTCCGGTGCGAATTCCCACGCCAGGTCGAGGTCGATATCGCCGCTGAGCGCGCTGGCGTCGGCCAGCAGCGCCGCAGGGGTGGGTTGGGCAAAGGTCAGCAGCACATGGGCGGCCTTGACCTTGAGCCGCTTGCCCGACTCCAGCTCGATCTGGTGCGAGGCTTCGGCAGATGACAGGATACGGCCGGCGAGCAATTTGCCGGCATCTTCAAACAGGGCAAACAACGTGTGGACTCTCGTGCGGGCGCGCACGCCACACGGGCGGGCGCGCCGGTTGGGGTCGATGCGGCCCCACAGTGTACCGACTTGCCCACCGATTGCGGCACGCCGCGCGGTGCCTGCGCCGTCAGGCCGTGCGCACCGGCGGCGGTGGCGCGGGCAGCCAGCGCAGCAGCGCACGTAGCGCCGCGCCGTACAGCGGCAGCAGCGCCAGCAGGCTGAACGCCAGCTTGGTGGCGTAGTCCACCCAGGCGATTTCGACCCAGTGCTCGGCCATGAACGGGTCGGCGCTGCGCCAGAACGCGACCGAGAAAAAGACGAACGTGTCGAGCAGGCTGCCGATCACGGTCGAGGCGGCCGGGGCGATCCACCACTGTGGCAGCGCGCGCAGGCGGGCAAACACGGCGATGTCGGCCAGCTGCCCGACGACGTAGGCGATGAAGCTGGCCAGCGCAATGCGAAAGACGAAGGCATTGAACTCGCCGAGCGCCGCCCAGCCGTTGAAGCGGCCCTCGAAAAACAGCACCGAGACGACGTAGGACGCCACCAGTGCCGGCAGCATGACGCGCGCCACCACGCGCCGTGCGGCCGGTGCGCCGATCAGCCGAACCGTCAGGTCGGTGATGACGAAGATGAGCGGGAAGGTGAACGCCCCCCACGTGGTGTGCACGCCGAACAGCTGAAACGGCAATTGCACCAGGTAGTTGCTGGCGATGATGATGACGATGTGGAGGGCCACCAGCGTGGGCAGCCCCAGCCAGCCGGGCCGCTGGCCGGCGGCGATAGGGGTCGAGTGCATGAGAAGTCCTTTTTTTTGCGATGACGATGGGGTGAGGGAACCCATCCGACGGGATGCGGAGCATACCCGAAATCGGCCCGAGATGATTTACCTCACCACGCGCGCACGATGTCGAGCGCTTCCTCGATGCGGCCGATCGGGTGCACCTCCATCGCGTCGAGCACCTCGCGCGTGGCGGCGTCGGGCTTGCGTGGCAGGTTGGCCGCCGGCACCAGCGCGACGCGAAAGCCCAGCTTGGCCGCCTCGCGCAACCGCTCCAGTCCCCGCGGCGCGGGGCGCACCTCGCCGGCCAACCCCACCTCGCCAAAGGCGACGAAGCGCGTCGGCAGCGCGCGGCCGCGCAGCGACGACTGGATGGCCAGCAACACCGCCAGGTCGGCCGCGGGCTCGGCGATGCGCACACCGCCCACGGCGTTGACGAACACATCCTGATCCGCGCACGCCAGCCCCGCGTGGCGGTGCAGCACGGCCAGCAGCATGGCCAGCCGGTCGCGCTCCAGCCCCACGGACAGCCGCCGCGGCGCGGCGCCCCCGCCGTCGACCAGCGCCTGGATTTCCACCAGCAGCGGTCGCGTCCCTTCCAACGTCACCAGCACACAACTGCCCGGTACCGGCTGGGGATGTTGGCTCAGGAACAGCGCGCTCGGGTTGCTCACGCCTTTCAAGCCGCGCTCGGTCATCGCAAACACGCCCATCTCGTTGACGGCGCCGAACCGGTTTTTGATCGCACGCACCAAACGGAAGCTGCTGTGCGTGTCGCCTTCGAAGTACAGCACGGTATCGACCATGTGCTCGAGCACGCGCGGGCCGGCCAGCGCGCCTTCCTTGGTCACGTGGCCCACCAGCACCAGGGTCGTGCTGCGCTGCCCGTCGCCGCCCGATTTGGCCAGTCGCGTCAGGTGCGCTGCACACTCACGCACCTGCGCGACCGACCCCGGTGCCGAGGCGAGCTGTTCGGTATAGACGGTCTGGATCGAGTCGATTACCGCTACTGCGGGCCGCTCGCGCTCCAGCGTGGCGACGATGCGCTCGAGCTGGATTTCGGCCAGCACCGGCACCTGGCTGTCGATAAGGCCCAGTCGGCGCGCGCGCAGCGCCACCTGGGCGCCGCTTTCCTCGCCGGTCACATACAGCGTGGGCAGCCCCGCACGTTGCAGCGCATCCAGCGCCTGCAACAGCAGCGTGGATTTGCCGATGCCGGGGTCGCCGCCGATGAGCACCACCGCGCCGGCGACGATGCCGCCGCCCAGCACCCGGTCGAGCTCAGGCAAGCCGGTGGGCGTGCGCGCCACGTCGGCGGCCTCGATCTCGCCCAGCCGCGCCAGCGTGCCGGTGCTGGCCAGTCCTTGGCGTAGGGCGCTGAGGCGGTGCTTGCCCGGGGCTGGCTCGGCCAGCGCCTCTACCAGCGTATTCCAGGCACCGCAGTGCGGGCACTTGCCCAGCCAGCGCGGGCTGCTGCCGCCGCATTCGCTGCACGTATAGAGGGTTTTGTCCTTGGCCATGTGCGGTGTCAAACCAGGTTCAGGTGCGCCAGCACCGCGTCCAGGTGCGCCGCGAAGTCCGACAGCGCGTGATCGCTGCCGGGCACGATGCGCTGCGGGCTGCCGGGGTAGCGCGCCACCATCTCGCGCCAGTCCAAGACCTCGTCCCCGGTGGCGGCCACCAGCAGCACGCGCGCCGGCTCGGGCAGGGCACCCACTGCCAGCGCGCGCAGCTCCTGCACGTATTCGGGGCGAAAGAAAAAGCGCTCCTGTGGGTCGTGCCACGCGGTGTGCTCGCCGATGTGCCGAGCCAGGTCACGCGCCGGGTCCACCGCCGGGTTGAGCAGCACCGCGCGGCAGCCGGTCAGTGCCGCCAGCCGGGTGGCGTAAAAGCCGCCCAGCGAGGAGCCGATGACACCCATCGCGCCCCGGGGCCAGTCTGCCACGCTGCGCTCGATCAAAGCCCAGGCCGCCGCGGGCGACGGCGGCAACTGGGGGCAGCACCAGGTCACGCGCGGGTGGTCGCGCGCGACGCGCTCGGCGACCATGCGCGCCTTGGTCGAGCGCGGCGACGAGCGAAAGCCGTGCAAGTACAGCAAATGGCTCACGGGCGCGAGCGCCGGCAGCGATGGACGGGGCGTTGGTGCGGATGCCATGGCGCGCAGCATAATCCATGCCCCATGGCTGTCGTCCTGCAAAAACCCCCGCTGCTGTCGCGTCTGGCGCCGCTGGTGCGCGGCTTTGATGGGCGGTTTTTACTCGCCGTGGCGCTGCTGGCGCTCATCGGCCAGGGGGTGATGTGGTCGGTGGCGTACGACATCCCCGGGCGCTACGCCGACCACCTGCGCAACCTGCTCATCGCGGCCGTGGTCATGTTTGCGGTCGCGCAGATACCGCCGCAGCGGCTGCAGGCGCTGGCGGTGCCCACCTACGCCGCCGGTGTCGTCCTGCTGGTGGCCGTGGAACTGTTTGGCGTCACGCGCAAGGGGGCGCAGCGCTGGCTCGACTTGGGCGTCATCACCATCCAGCCCAGCGAGATCATGAAGATCGCGATGCCACTGATGCTGGCGTGGTGGTTCCAGCGCCGCGAGGGGCGGCTGCAGGCGCGCGAATTCGCGGTGGCGCTGGGCTTGTTGGCCGTGCCCGTCGCGCTCATCCTCAAGCAGCCCGATTTGGGCACGGCGCTGTTGGTGGCGGCCTCGGGCTTGTTCGTCATTTATCTGGCCGGGCTGAGTTGGAAGCTGATCGTGCCGCCGCTGCTGCTGGGGGCCGTGGGCATCGTCACGCTGATCGTGATGGAGCCCCAGTGGTGCGCGCCGGGGGTCGATTGGGTGGTGCTGCACGAATACCAGCGCCAGCGCGTGTGCACGCTGCTGGATCCGACCCGCGACCCGCTCGGTAAGGGGTTTCACATCCTGCAGGGCCTCATCGCCATTGGCTCGGGCGGCCTGTGGGGAAAAGGTTTCATGCAGGGGACGCAGACGCACCTGGACTTCGTGCCCGAGCGCAGCACGGATTTCATCTTCGCGGCGTTTGCCGAGGAGTTTGGCTTCGTCGGGGTGCTGATATTGCTGGCGGCGTACACCTATTTCATCGCGCGCGGGCTGATGCTGGCGGCCGAGGCGTCCACCTTGTTTGGGCGCCTGCTGGCGGGAGCGCTGATATTGGTGCAGGCGGTCTACGCGTTTGTCAATATGGGCATGGTCAGCGGCATCTTGCCCGTGGTGGGCGTGCCGCTGCCGTTTTTGAGCTACGGTGGCACCGCCATGGTCACGCTGGGAGCCAGCCTTGGCATGATGCTGTCGGTGGGCCGCCACAAGCGCCTGATTCCCACTTGAGGGAGTGTCCCCGTGCACGGTCGGACGGGGCTGCCTACAATGCCGTCATGATCGCCGTCGAACCCACCCTAGCGCGCCTGGCCACGGCGCGCGCTTTGTTGCTCGAGCCTTATGGCTTGGACGAAACCCATCTGCGCCGCGCGCTGTCGGCCCTCATGGCGCCCGGTGTCGATGACGCCGACCTGTACTTCCAGTACACGCGCAGCGAGGGCTGGAGCCTGGAGGAGGGCATCGTCAAGACCGGGTCGTTCAGTATCGACCAGGGGGTCGGCGTGCGCGCCGTCAGCGGCGACAAGACGGCATTTGCCTACTCCGACGACTTGTCGTGGGCCGCGCTGCGCGAGGCGGCCGAGAGTGTGCGCGCCATCGGCCGCCAGGGCGGGGCACAGCGTGCGCGCGTCGGGCGGCGCCGGACGCGCCCTTCGGTGGCGCCGTCGCGCCAG
>NZ_CALIND010000037.1:0-31095 GCF_938045175.1 uncultured Tepidimonas sp. | reverse complement strand
GTGGTGCCGAACTCGTCGTTGACGTCGAGGATGAAGCGGCACATGTCCTGCTTTTCCTCGACGTTCATGCCGGCCATCGGCTCGTCCAGCAGCAGCATCTGCGGCTCCATCGCCAGCGCGCGGCCGAGGTCCACGCGCTTTTGCAGCCCGTAGGGGAGCTGGCCAACGGGCGTCTTGCGGTAGGCCTGGATTTCGAGGAAGTCGATGATGCGCTCGACCACCTCGCGGTGCGCGATCTCCTCGCGCTCGGCCGGGCCGATGCGCAGCGCCTGCAGGAAGAGGTTGCTCTTCATGCGCAGGTTGCGCCCGGTCATGATGTTGTCGAGCACGCTCATGCCCTTGAACAGCGCCAGGTTCTGGAACGTGCGCGCGATGCCCATCTCGGCGACCTGGCGCGAGTTCATGTGCTTGAACGTCTGGCCGCGGAAGGTGATCGTGCCCTCCTGCGGGGTGTAGACGCCGTTGATGCAGTTGAGCATCGAGCTCTTGCCCGCTCCGTTGGGGCCGATGATGGCGCGGATCTCGTTCTCGCGTACGTCGAACGAGATGTCGGTCAGCGCCTTGACGCCACCGAAGCGCAGGCTGATATTGCGGACGTCGAGGATGACGTCACCGATGTGTTTCTGGGCCATGGGACATCCTGGGGGTCGATGGGCCGTGAGGGTAGGGGCATCAGGCCGCGGCCTGCATGGGGGCGAACGTCTTGGCGTCGGCGATGCGCAGCGTGGCACTGATCTGGCCGGTGCGCCCGTCCTCGAACTTGACCTGGGTTTCGATGTATTGCTCGGTTTTGCCGCCGTAGAGGGCGTCGACCAGCACGGCGTATTTTTCGCCGATGTAGCCGCGCCGCACCTTGTTGGTGCGTGTGAGCTCGCCGTCGTCGGCGTCGAGCTCCTTGTGCAAGATCAGGAAGCGGTGAATCTGGCTGCCCGACAGCATCTGGTCGCGGCTGAGGTCGGCGTTGACCTTTTCGACGCACTCCTGGATCAGCGCGTACACCTCGGGCTTGCCGGCCAGGTCGGTGTAGCCGGCATAGGGCAGGCCGCGCCGCTCGGCCCAGTTGCCCACGGCGTCGAAGTCGATGTTGATCATCGCGCAGACCTTCTCACGCCCGTCGCCGAAGGCCACCGCTTCCTTGATGTATGAGAAGAACTTGAGCTTGTTCTCGACATATTTGGGCGCGAACATGGCGCCGTCGTTGGGGCCGCCGCGCAGGCGCCCGACGTCCTTGACGCGGTCGATGATCTTGAGGTGGCCGCTGGCGTCGATGAAGCCCGCGTCGCTGGTGTGGTACCAGCCGTCGGCATCGAGCACCTCGGCCGTCGCCTTGGGGTTTTTGTAGTAGCCCTTGAGCAAGCCCGGCGAGCGCACCAGGATCTCGCCCGCGTCCGAGAGCTTGATCTCCACCCCCTCGCACGGCACGCCCACGGTGTCGGCGCGCACCTCGTGGTCGGGCTGCAGGCAGACGAAGACGGCGGTCTCCGTCGAGCCGTAGAGCTGCTTGAGGTTGATGCCGATGGAGCGGTAGAACGTAAAGAGGTCCGGGCCGATCGCCTCACCTGCGGTGTAGGCCACGCGCACGCGCGAAAAGCCCAGGTTGTTGCGCAGCGGCCCGTACACCAGCACATCACCCAGCGCGTACAGCAACCGCTCACCCAAGCCCACGGGCTGTCCGTCCATCAGGCGCGGCCCGATGCGGCGCGCCACGTCCATGAACGCATGGAACATCTTGCGCTTGATGGCCCCGGCGTCTTCCATGCGGATCATGACGCTGGTGAGCATCCCTTCGAAGATGCGCGGTGGCGCAAAGTAGTAGGTCGGCCCGATTTCCTTGAGGTCGATCATCACGGTGGCCGACGACTCGGGGCAGTTGACCACGTAGCCGCAGCACAGCCATTGCGCGTAGCTGAAGATGTTTTGCCCGATCCAGGCCGGCGGCAGGTACGCCAGCACTTCTTCTTTTTCGGTCAGTTTGTCGAACTTGGCGCCCGCTTCGGCGCGGTTGAGCAGCGTGAAGTGCGTGTGCACCACGCCTTTGGGGTTGCCCGTGGTGCCCGACGTGAAAAACATCGCCGCCACGTCGTCGGGCTGGCCCAGCTCGACCTGCTCCTGAAAGAAGTCGGGGTGTTCCTGACAAAACACGGCGCCCGCCGCCTCGATCTCCTTCAAGCCCGCCAAGCCGGGCTCGTCGTAGTTGCGCAGGCCGCGCGGGTCGTCGAACAAGATGTGCGCGAGCTGCGGACACTGCGGACGAATTTCGAGCATTTTGTCGACCTGTTCCTGGTCCTCCACCACCGCGAAGCGCACCTCGGCGTTGTTGATGGGGAAGACGCACTCCGCAGCGACCGCGTCCTGGTACAGCGGCACGGGAATGGCGCCGAGCGACTGGGTGGCCAGCATGGTGGCATACAGGCTGGGCCGGTTGGCGCCGATGACCACCAGGTGCTCGCCGCGCTGCAAGCCGAGCTGGTGCAAGCCGGCGGCGATGTGTTGCACGCGCTCGCGCATCTGCCGCCAGGTGGTGGTCTGCCAGATGCCGTATTCCTTTTCGCGCATCGCGGGAGCATCCGGACGGGTGCTGGCGTGCTGGATCAGCAGGCGCGGAAATGTCGTTCGCATGGGGGCTCCTCTGCCACTGTGGCCAGCTTGACGCGGCCACGATCACTATCGTTGCGCCAACTGTACGGCGAAGTTTGACGTCGTTCTGTCCGGGTAAAGACAATTTAGGGGTTCCCCTCCCTAGGACTTTCCCTAGGGTGTGGCGTGATGGGCGATGAGGCGTCCAAGAATCGACCCATCCGCAAGGGGGAGTTTCGTCAACCATGGTCAACGCCTACCAACGACTGCGGCAGCGCGCGCGCGCGCTCAACGAGGACGAGCTCGCCAGCATCCCCTGGCTGACCCGGCTAGAGGGCGAGGCGCGCCTGCGGGCCGTGGATGCGCTCGTGGTCAGCGAGGCCGATGCGGGCGACTACATTTGCCGCGTCGGGCGGCCGGTGACGTATTGGTTCGGCCTCATCGACGGGTTGCTCAAAATGAGCAACGATGACAGCCGGGGCCCGATCATGACGTTCACCGGCGTGGCCCCCGGGGGCTGGTTCGGCGAGGGCACGGCACTCAAGCGCGAGGCCTACCGCTACAACATCCAGGCCCTGCGCCGCAGCCGCGTGGCGGGGTTGCCGGTGGATACCTTTCACTGGCTGCTGGACCATTCGATCGCCTTCAACCGCTTCGTGATGCACCAGCTCAACGAACGCCTGGGACAGTTCATCGCCGCGCGCGAGATCGACCGCATCACCGACCCGGACGTGCGCGTGGCGCGCAGCCTGGCCAATCTTTTCCATCCGGGTCTCTTTCCGGGTGTGGGGCAGGTGCTGCGCATCACCCAGCAAGAGCTGGCGTATCTGGTGGGCCTGTCGCGCCAGCGCGTCAACTTGGCGCTGGCGCGCTGGCAGCAGGCGGGCGCGATTCAGGTGGAGTATGGGGGCTTGCGGGTGCTCGATCTGCAGATGCTGCGCCGCGCCGGACTGCCGTCGTGAGGCTTGAGTCGGGCGGGCCGCAAGGGCGCAACCGCAGCAGGCAGCAGGCGGCGCTTTGTCGTATAAGATGACATTGATATATCAGCGGTGCGCGGGACCGGGCGCGGCAGTCACGCCGGGGCCCGGAGGTGTTCCCTCAGCCGTGTCCGTGACTCAACGACGAAAGGAGATGCTGATGTCGAGCGGGTGGACTCCGATGACGCGCTGGGTAGCGCGGGCCATTGCCGCCATATCGTTGCTCGCAGCGACCGTCGCCAGCGCGCAGCCCGCACGGGCACCGCAGCCGCATACGCTGTGGGTGCTGACGGCATCGCACACCCTGCTCCAGGTGCGCGCGGATGCCCCGCAGAAGGTGGTGCAGCGCCGCCCACTGCAGGGACTGGAGCCAGGAGAATCTGTCCTAGGCATGGATTTTCGGGTGGCCAGGGGTGTGCTCTATGCCGTGACCGACCGCAACCGCTTGCTGACCATCGACACCGCGACCGGCGCGGTGCGCGAGGTGGGGCGAATCGCGGATTTGCCACTGGCCCCAGGGCCAGTGGGCGTGGATTTCAACCCAACGGTGGACCGGCTGCGCCTCACTACCGCGCAGGGTGTCAACGCGCGCGTGCACCCCGATACCGCCGCGCTCATCAAGCGCGATGCCGACTTGCAGTGGGTGGCTGGGGCGCCGGACGCCCAGCCGCCGCGCGTGCTGGCGTCGGGCTACACCTACAACACGCGGGACGAGAAAAAGACCACCAAATACGCCATCGATGCGCGTGGGCTGCTGCTGATGCAAGGCTCGCACGAAGATGCCTCACCCTTCGTGTCGCCCGATCTTGGGGGGCTGACGGTCGTCGGGCCGCTTGGCACCGGCCCGCTGGCCGACGCGGCCTTCGACATCGCGGACGTCGACAACGCGGCATTCGCAGCTGTGCGGGCGGAAGCCTCTGGCGCGCCGACGCGGCTGCTGCGGGTGGACCTGGGCCGCGGCAGCGCGCAGGACTTGGGCTCTCTGGGCGATGGCGAGGCCGTGCGTGGCCTGGCCATCGAGCCGTGACGCGGGCGGTGTTCCCATGTGGCGTTGGCTGGTGGTGGGGCTTTGGCTGGCGGCGACCTTGGCCAGCGCCGCCGAGTTGCGGGTGACGGTGCGCGACGCGCGCGGCCAGCCGCTGCCGGAGGCGGTCGTGATGCTGGAGTCACCCCAGGCCGCCCGTGCGGTCACGCCTCTGACTGGGGTCGAGATGGTTCAGCGTGACAAAACGTTCAATCCCCAAGTGCTGGTGGTCACGCGTGGCACGGCGGTGTCCTTTCCGAACCAGGACACGGTGCGGCACCACGTTTACTCGCTGTCACCGGCCAAGCCATTCGAGATCAAGCTCTATGCCGGCACCCCCGCCAACCCGGTCGTGTTCGACCGGGCCGGTGTCGTGTTGCTCGGCTGCAACATCCATGACCACATGGTGGGGTGGATCGTGGTGGCGGACACCCCGTACCATGGCTTGACGGACCCCAAAGGCACGACGCGGCTGGCACCGGTCCCGGCCGGTGCCTATGCGCTGGTGGTGTGGCACCCGGATCTGCCGGTCGGCTCCAACGGCGTGCGCCGCGCCGTGACCCTACGCGACGGCGCCCCGGTGGTGGTCGACGTGGTGTTGGCGGAGGTGGGGCGTTGAACGCGCGCGCGGACGGGCGGCACGGCTGGCGCCACACCCGGCTGGCGCCGCGCATCGTGGGCATCAGCGTCGTGTTGCTGTTGCTGGTGCAGGCCGTGGTCTTTGCGATCGTGCGTGTGGGCATCGAGCGGCAGGCGCAGGCCGTCATTGCCAAGGAACTGGCCACGGGCGAGCGCGTCTGGCGCCGGTTGCTCGACCAGAACGCGGCGCGGCTGCGGCAGGGCGCCCAGTTGCTGGCCAGCGACTACGGGTTTCGTACGGCCGTCGCCTCGGCGGATCGCAAGACGGTGCTGTCGGCGCTGGAAAACCACGGTGAGCGCATCGGGTCGGTGCTGACGGCTTTTCTGGATGCCGAAGGACGGCTCGTCACGCGCACCGACTTGCCCGCCACCGCGTTGTCACCGCAACAAGTGGACGATCGGCTGCAGGCCGTGGCCCGCTCGCTGGCCGAGCAGCCACAGCAACCGAGCGTGCTCGCACTGCTGGACCGTGTGCCCTACCAGTTCGTTCTGGTGCCGGTGCGCGCGCCACTCGTGATTGGCTGGGTGCTGATGAGTTTTCCGATCGACCAGGCCTTGGCCGACGATATGGATCAGCTATTCGCGGTGCCGTTGGCCGTGGTGGGTCACGGGCCGGGGCAGGAGCCGGCGGTCGTGGTCAGCACCGGGGTGGCGCGGCCGCCGCAGCGGCACGCCCCGATCGCGGCGCTGCCGCTGGGGGTGAGCCCCTTGACCTTCGATGGCGAGCGCTACCTGGCGCGGGCCTTTGCGCTCGATACGCTGCACGGCGAGGCCACCACCGTGCTGTTGCGCTCGGTGGACGAGGCGATGGCGCCGTTTTGGCAGCTGCAGTGGCTGCTGCTGGTCGTCGCGGCGCTGGGTGTGGGGCTGTTTGCAGCCATCAACTGGGCGGCGATGCGCCGAGTAACGCGGCCGCTGCGTGCCCTGACCCGTGCAGCCCAAGCCCTGGAACGCGGCGAAGCCGCGGTGGCGCTGGAGGGCGCCGACCGCGGTGACGAGGTGGGGGCGCTCGCCCGCGGGTTCGAGACCATGCGCAGCAGCCTCGCGCGTCAACAGGCGGACATTCAGCGCTTGGCGTTCGAGGACCCGCTGACGGGGCTGCCCAACCGGGCGCGGCTGCGGCTGGCGCTGTTGCAGGTGTTGGACGGACGGTCGCCGTCCCACCCGCTGACGGTGCTGACGCTCAACCTCGATCGATTCAAACACATCAACCACGTGCTGGGCTACGCGTTTGGCGACACCGTGCTGCGCGCCGCGGCCCAACGCCTGCGCGACGTGGTGGACGCCCCGGGTGCGCTGCTGGCGCGGGTGGGCGGAGACGAGTTTTGCGTGCTGGTGCCGGGTGCCGATGCCGATGCGGCCATGGCCCTGGCCGAGCGGCTTGCGGCGGCCTTTCAGGCGCCGCTCGTGCTGGACGAGCAGACGGTCGATTTGAGCGCGGGCATGGGCGTTGCGGTGTGGCCCGACGATGGCGCCGACGCCGATACGCTACTCGGGCGGGCCGAGATTGCGATGCGGGCCGCCAAGGCGCGCGCCGAGCACTGCTTGCGCTATGACGCCGCGCTCGATGCCGGCAGCGCGCAGACGCTGTCGCTGCTGAGCGACCTGCGTCAGGCGGTCGACCGGCACGAGCTGCGCTTGTATCTGCAGCCCAAGATCGACGTGCGCACCGGGGCCGTGGTTGCCGCCGAGGCGTTGGTGCGCTGGCACCACCCCCGGCGCGGCCTGGTGCCGCCGATGCAGTTCATCCCGTTTGCCGAGCAGACGGGGTTCGTGCGGGCGTTGACGCGCTGGATGGTGGAAGAGACCGCGCGCCAGTGGCCGGGGCTGCAGGCCGCCAGTCCCGGTTTGCGTGTGGCGATCAACCTCTCGACGCGCGATCTGATGGCCCCCGATTTGGTCGAATGGCTCGAAGCGTGGCAGCGCCGCCACGGGATCGGCCCGGCCGCGGTCGGTTTGGAGATCACCGAGAGCGCTATCATGGACGACCCGCAGCGGGCCGAAGCGACGCTCAATCGACTGGCCGCGATGGGTTTTCGGTTGTCCATCGACGATTTCGGCACGGGTTACTCGTCGCTGGCCTACCTGAAGCGGCTGCCGGTGCAGGAGCTCAAGATCGATCGCTCCTTCGTGATGGGCATGGAGCGCGCAGCCGACGACGCCGTCATCGTCCGATCCACCATCGACCTGGCGCACAACCTGGGGTTGTCGGTGGTGGCCGAAGGGGTGGAAAACGCAGCCATCCTGGTGGCACTGCGCGACCTGGGCTGCGACGAGGCGCAGGGCTACCACATCGCGCGGCCCATGCCGGTGGACGACTGGGCGGCTTGGTGCCGCACCTGGCGCAGCACGGGGTCACCCGCCGCGCCCCCGTCGGGTACAGTGGCGGCATGACCATCCGTTTGAACAAGCGCTTGGCCGACCTCGGCCTGTGTTCGCGCCGCGAGGCCGACGAGTGGATCGCGCGTGGCTGGGTGCGCGTCAACGGGCACCCCGCCACGCTGGGGCAGACTGTCACCGAGGCCGATCGCATCGACGTGGCGGCGCCTGCCCGCGCCCAGCAGCGCGAGCGGGTGACGATCGTGTTGCACAAACCCGTCGGCTACGTCAGCGGTCAGCCCGAGGACGGCCACCCCAGCGCGGCCACGCTGATCCGGCCACAGACCCGCTGGTGCGAGGATCGGTCGCGGCGGCGGTTTCAGCCGGCCCACGCGCGTGGGCTTGCGCCCGCGGGCCGGCTGGATATCGATTCCACGGGGCTGCTCGTGCTCACGCAAGACGGCCGGGTGGCCAAGGCGCTGGTGGGCGAGCACTCGACGGTGGACAAAGAGTATTTGGTGCGCGTGCAGTGGGGGGCGCCGGGTTCGGCGGGGGTGGTGGCGCGCAACGTGCAGGCGGTCTTTCCGCCGCAGCGCTTGGCGCTGTTGCGCCACGGGCTGGCGCTCGACGGTGTGGCGCTGCGGCCCGCCCAGGTCGAGTGGGTCAATCCCGAGCAGTTGCGCTTCGTGTTGACCGAGGGCCGCAAGCGCCAGATCCGCCGCATGTGCGAGCAGGTGGGTCTGCACGTGGTGGGCCTCAAGCGCGTGCGCATCGGCGGCGTGACCTTGGGGGCATTGCCGCCGGGCCAGTGGCGCTACCTGGGGGAGCACGAACGCTTCTGAGGCGGTGCCGCAGCGGCCGGGGCGGCCGTGAGCTGGCCTCTTGAAATACGGGCGCTCTGTCCCCAGTGTCCTATTGTTGCGGGGCGGGCGGATGACGAGCCGTATGTTCCCGCAGGGCTTTACCCGTTTTCGGTTGTAACGGACGTCTGATTCATGAGCAAACACACCCACGCGTTTCAGGCCGAAGTGGCCCGGCTGCTGCACCTGGTCACGCACTCGCTGTACTCCAACCCCGACATCTTTTTGCGCGAGCTGATCTCCAACGCATCCGACGCGTGCGACAAGCTGCGCTTCGAGGCACTGGCCAACCCCGCGCTGTACGAGGATGCGCCCAACCTGGATATCCGCGTCACGTTCGACAAGGCGGCCAAGACCATCACCATCACCGACAACGGCATCGGTCTGAGCGAGGCGGAAGCCATCGAACACCTGGGCACCATCGCCAAAAGTGGCACGCGCGAGTTTTTGCAGCGGCTCTCGGGTGACCAGCAGCAAGACGCACAGCTGATTGGCCAGTTTGGCGTCGGTTTTTACTCGGGCTTCATCGTCGCCGACCGCATCACGGTGGAAAGCCGCCGCGCGGGCCTGGCGCCCGAGCAGGGCGTGCGCTGGAGCAGCGACGGTACGGGCGCTTTCGAGACCGAGGCCATCACCCGCGCCGCGCGCGGCACCAGCGTCATCTTGCACCTGCGCGACGACAAGAGCGAATACCTCAACCGCTGGAAGCTCAAGTCCATCATCGGCAAATACTCCGACCATATCTCGCTGCCGATCCTGATGCCCAAGGAGCAATGGGACAAGGACAAGGGCGAGTACGTGCTGCTGGACGAGTGGGAGCAGGTCAACGCCGCTAGCGCCCTGTGGACGCGGCCCAAGAAGGACATCAGCGACGAGCAGTACATCGAGTTCTACAAAACCATCGCCCACGACGACGAGCCACCGCTGGCCTGGAGCCACCACCGGGTAGAGGGCAGCACCGAGTACACCCAGCTGCTCTATATTCCGGCCAAGGCGCCGTTCGACCTGTGGAACCGCGACAAGCGCGCGGGTGTCAAGCTCTACGTCAAGCGCGTCTTCATCATGGACGACGCCGAAGCGCTCATGCCCACCTACCTGCGCTGGGTCAAGGGCGTGGTCGATTCGGCCGACCTGCCGCTCAACGTCAGCCGCGAGCTGTTGCAGGAAAGCCGCGACGTCAAAGCCATCCGCGACGGCAACACGCGCCGCGTGCTCGCCATGCTGGAGGATTTGGCCGCCAAGGACCGCCTGCCCGAGGGCGAGGCGTGGGATGCGCTGTCCGACGACGAACAGGCCCAGGCCCAGCGCGACGCCGGCCGCTATACGCGCTTCTGGGCCCAGTTCGGCGCCGTGCTCAAGGAAGGGCTGGGCGAGGACTTCGCCCACCGCGAGCGCATCGCCCGCCTGCTGCGCTTTGCCTCCACCCAGAGCGACGCGCCCACCGTCAGCCTGGCCGACTACAAGGCGCGCATGAAGGAGGGGCAAAAGGCGATTTACTACCTGACCGCCGACACGCTGGCCGCGGCCAAACACAGCCCGCAGCTCGAGGTGTTTCGCAAGAAGGGTATCGAGGTGCTGCTGATGACCGACCGCGTGGACGAGTGGGCGCTGTCGTTTTTGCACGAGTTCGATGGCACCCCGCTGCGTTCCGTGGCCAAGGGCGCGGTGGATTTGGGCGAGCTGCAAGACGAGGCCGAGAAACAAGCGGCCGAACAAGCCGCCGAGGCATTCAAGCCCGTGCTCGAGCGCCTGCGCGATGCGCTCAAAGACCGGGCCAAGGACGTGCGCGTGACCAGCCGCCTGGTCGAGTCGCCCGCCTGTTTGGTGGTGGACGATGGCGAGTATTCGCTGCAACTGGCGCGTCTGCTCAAGGCCGCGGGTCAGAAGGCGCCGGAGGTCAAACCCATCTTGGAAGTCAACCCCGAGCACGCGCTGGTGAAAAAGCTCGCCGACGCAGGGGAGCGCTTCGACGACTACGCGCACATCTTGTTCGACCAAGCGCTGCTGGCCGAGGGCGGCCTGCCCGAGGACCCGGCGGCCTACGTGCGCCGCGTCAACGCGCTGCTGGCGTGACGGCAGGCACCGCCGCCGTCAGCCGGCGCTGGGCTGGCCCAGCGTGCCCGTCCACTCGATGATCTTGCGGTGGTCGGGCGGCAGCAGGGTGTAGCGGATGCCCTCGGCGCTGAGCAGGTTGCGCATTTCGGCATCGATCTGGCGCGCCCGGGTTTCGTCCTGCAGTCGGCCAGCCCGAATGTAGGGCTTGTCCGGGTCGCGCTCGGCGAACACGTTGATGTGGTCGAACTGGTGGTACCACGCCAGGATCTGTTTGCGCGTCTTTTCGACGTCGCAGATATTGTCCGGGTAGTGCGCGTTGTAGTACAGCAGCTGCGGCAGTCCGCCCTCCGTGACCAAGTATTGCACCTGGCCGTCGAGGGCGGCCAGCATGTTGTACTGCAGCAGCGCGATGTCGTACTGGTTGCGCAGCGCGTCGGTGTCGCCCTGCCAGACCAGCGCCTTGGCCACTTCCGGCACCAGCTCCACGGTCTTGTGCATCAGGTGCAATTTGAGCACGATGGCCGAGGAGTACAGCGATTTGTCGCAGCCTGGCCCACCGATGATGTTGATGACCTTGGTGGGGTAGCGTCGCAGTTTGTTTTCTGGCAGCTTCGGGGTGGTGTAGCCGACGATGGTACCCATGGCAGTCTCCTCTGCTCGACCGGCTCGACGCCGCCACACGCGGCGAGCACCGGTTCCCCATGCTAGCACCATTGGCGCGGCGACGCGACGCCCGCGCGTATGATCGCCGCATGTCCCGCGCCCGCCATCGCCCACCCGCGGCCAGCCTCGCCCCCGACGTGCTGGCCGAGCTGTACGCCGGCCAGTCGGTCGCCTTGCTGCAGGAGCTGCATATCCTGACGCGCGACGCCCGACTCAATCAGGACTCGCGCCGCAAGCTCAAGCAGGTCAACCACCTGCTGCAGTTCATTGAGCCGTTGCTACAGCAAGCGCTGCAGGCGCGCGGCGACGTGACGCTGGTGGACCACGGCGCGGGCAAGTCTTATTTGGGGTTTTTGCTCTACGACCGGTTTTTTGCCCAGCGCGCGGTCGGCACCGTGTGGGGGGTCGAGGCGCGCGCGGAGTTGGTCGCGCGCTCGGCTGACCTGGCACAGCGCTTGGGTTTTGCGCGCATGCGCTTCGTGGCGGCGACGGTGCGCGACGCGATGGCGGCGCTGCCCGCGACGGTGGACGTGGTCACCGCGCTGCACGCCTGCGACACCGCCACCGACGACGCGATCGACTTCGCGCTGCAGCGGCAGGCGCAGGCGATCGTGGTCGTGCCCTGCTGTCAGGCCGAAGTGGCGGCCGCGCTGCGCCGCCACAAGGCGCTGCAGCTGGCGCGCACGCCGCTGGCCGAGCTGTGGCGGCACCCGCTGCACACGCGCGAGTTTGGCAGCCAGGTCACCAATGTGATGCGCTGCCTGCGGCTGGAGGCGATGGGCTACGACGTGACCGTGACCGAGCTCGTGGGCTGGGAGCACTCGTTGAAAAACGAGCTGATCCTGGCGCAGCGCACGGGACGCCGCAAGCGCAGCGCCGCCGAGCGGCTGGCGCGCATGCTCGATGAACTGGGGCTGGCGGAACTGCGTGCGCGTTTTGCGGTCGCATGACCATGGCAGGTTTCGATTCGATACGGGCCGCACTGCTGGGCTGGCCTGCGCTGCTGTGGTTGGCATGGTGGCTGGGGGAGCGCTGGCAGCCGCACGGCGTGCCGCGGGTGAGCGTTTACGTGGCCGTTGGCCTTGCGGGCAGCGCCATCGGGCTTGCCGTGGGCTTGGATGCCGACAGCGGCGGGCCGGCGTTGCTCGCGCAGCTTGCGCTGTCGCTGGTGTTGTTCGAGCTGGGCTGCCGCATCCACCTGGGTTGGTTTCGGCGCAACCCGTGGGTGCTGCTGATCGGGCTGTTGCAGTCGGTGGTGATTTTCGTCGCCGTGCTGTGGGCCTTGGCCGCCGCCGGGTTGGGGGGGCAGTGGCGTCCGCTGCTCGCCGCCGTTGCGGTGGCGGCGTCGCCGGCCAGCTTGCTGCGTGTGGCCAATGACTTGCGTGCCGCCGGGCAGGTGACCGAGCGCGTGTTGCACCTGGCCGCTATCCAGTGTGTGGTGGCGGTATTGCTCGTCAAAGGGGTGACCGGCCACTGGTACCTGAGCGAGGCGGGGGATTGGGCGCAGGCCGCCCTCGGCAGTGTGTATGCGGTGGGCATCTCGATCGCGCTGGGTGTGGCGCTGGCCATCGTGGTAGCGGCCCTGCTGCGCGGGCCGTTCACGTCACCCGCAGCACCCACGGTGGGCTACGCGTTGGCACTGGTGTGGCTGACGGTGGTGTCCGACGCGCTGCACCTGTCGCCGCTGCTGGCGGCGCTCAGTTTTGGCGTCGCTTTGCGCGAGCGGCGCGTGTTCGTGGCCAACGCACAGCGCGACTTCGGCTCGCTGGGCCTGCTGCTGGGTGTGTTTCTGTTCGTCTATGTCGGCTCGCGTTTGTCGTGGGATGCGCTGACACAGGGCGCCGTTTGGGGCGTGGCCGCCGTCGTCTTGGCCGCCCGGATTCTGATCCCCGTGGCCATCCACGCGATGTTGGCCGTACCCAGCGGCACCACGCCGCGCAAAGGGGCGCTGACCGGTGTGGCGCTGGTGCCGATGTCGGCCATGACGCTGTTGCTGCTCGAGCGCAGTATCGTGCTGGGCCTGCCGCCAGCGGCCGAGGCCCTGTGGTTTCTGTCCGCCGCACTGTTGTGGTTGGAGTTGTGCGGTCCGTGGGTCACGCAATGGGCGCTGGTTGCCGCGCGCGAGGCTGGCTCGCCATCGAGGGGGCCGGCCACGGCGTCCGTCCCCCCGAGTCCGCCCCCGCGTTGAGGAGCCCGCCATGCCGCTGGAGCCGTTCAAGACCTCCGCTGCGCTCTCCATGGGCGTCGAGCTCGAACTGCAAATCGTCAACACCTACGACCAGGACCTCTCCAGCAGCGCCGACGACTTGCTGGCGCTGCTGCAGCGTGCGCCGTTTCCGGGCACCGTCACGCCCGAGATGACGCAAAGCATGATCGAGATCGCCACTGGCGTGCATACCCGCCACGGCAAGCTGCTGGCGCAGCTGCGCGCGATCCGCGACACGCTGGTGGCAGCGGCCGACCGGCTCAATGTCGAGCTCGCGGGTGGCGGCACCCACCCGTTTCAGCGCTGGTTCGAGCAGCGCATCTTCGACAAGCCGCGCTTTCAGCAGCTGTCGG
This sequence comes from uncultured Tepidimonas sp., assembly GCF_938045175.1. Classification (NCBI taxonomy): domain Bacteria; kingdom Pseudomonadati; phylum Pseudomonadota; class Betaproteobacteria; order Burkholderiales; genus Tepidimonas; species uncultured Tepidimonas sp. Next base: position 17,422 of record NZ_CALIND010000037.1, on the reverse strand, counting down.
GCCTGTACGGCTATTTGGCCAAGCAGTTCACCGTGTTCGGGCAGCACGTGCACATCGGTTGTCGCTCGGCGGACGAGGCGTTGTTTCTGCTGCATGCGCTCAACCGTTACGTGCCGCACTTCATCGCGCTGTCGGCGTCGTCGCCGTTTTTTCAGGGGGTCGATACGCTGTTCGACTCGGCGCGGTTGAACTCGGTGTTTGCGTTTCCCCTCAGTGGCCGTGCACCCTTCGTGCTGAGTTGGGAGGCATTCGAGCAAGGCTATTTCCGCAAGATGGAAGCCACGGGCGTGGTGCGGTCGATGAAAGATTTCTACTGGGACATTCGCCCCAAGCCCGAGTACGGCACGATCGAACTGCGCGTGTGCGACACACCACTGACCGTGGAGCGCGCGGCGGCGCTGGCTGGCTACCTGCAAGCGTTGTGTCGGCACTTGCTCGAGGGCGGCGACCCCGCGCCCGTGGAGGACGACTACCTCGTTTACACGTACAACCGTTTTCAGGCCTGCCGCTTCGGGCTCGAGGGCACGCTGGTGCACCCGCGCACGCGCGAGGCCCTGTCGTTACGCGAGGATATCTTGGCCACCGTACGTCGCCTGCGCCCGCACGCCCAGGTGCTGCAGAGTGACGAGGCACTCGACGAGATCGAGCGCGTCGCGGGCATGGCTGGCAATCACGCCAGTTTTTTGCGCGCGCAGTACGCCCGCAGCGGCAGCATCCAAGGCGTGGTGCGTGCCGCCGTCGACGCCTGGCGCCGACCGTGCTAAGCTGGCGCGGTCTGCCGCGGCGCGTCACCCGCGCCGTGGGTCACCACAGGAGAGTCGTCCATGCCAGGTTTGCTGCCCCACGTCGACCCCGATGGGTTGCTCGAATTTTCGGTGGTATACACCGACCGCGCGCTCAACCACATGTCCCGGCGCTTCCAGCGTGTCATGACCGATATTTCGGGCATCCTCAAGGAGGTCTACGGCGCGCATTCGGTGGCGCTCGTGCCGGGAAGCGGCACGTTTGGCATGGAGGCGGTCGCGCGCCAATGGGCCACCGACCGCCGCGTACTGGTGCTGCGCAACGGCTGGTTCAGCTACCGCTGGACGCAAATCTTCGACATGGGGCGCATCCCGGCCGAGGCGCACGTGCTCAAAGCCCGGCGCGTGAGCGACGAACCGCAGGCACCCTGGGCACCCGCGCCGCTGGATGAGGTGGTGGCGACCATCCACGCGCAGCGCCCCGCGGTGGTGTTCGCCCCGCACGTGGAAACGGCCGCCGGCATGATGTTGCCGGACGACTATTTGCATGCCGTCGCCGAGGCGGTGCACGCGGTGGGCGGCCTGTTTGTGCTGGACTGCATCGCCTCCGGGGCGATGTGGGTGGATATGCGCGACAGCGGCGTGGACGTGCTGATTTCGGCACCGCAGAAAGGCTGGAGCGGCTCGCCCGCGTGCGCCATGGTGATGCTGTCGGCGCGTGCGCGCCACGCGATCGACGGTACGACCAGCACCAGCTTCGCCTGCGACCTGAAGAAGTGGTTGCAGGTGATGGAAACCTACGAACAGGGTGGGCACGTCTACCACACGACCATGCCCACCGATGCGCTGGTGCGGCTGCGCGACGTGATGCAAGAGACGCGCGAAGCGGGCTTTGCCGCCATGAAAGCGGCGCAGGCCGAGCTGGGCCGCCGCGTGCGTGCCGAGTTGGCCGCGCGCGGTTTGCGCAGCGTGGCTGCGGCCGGATTCGAGGCACCGGGCGTGGTGGTCAGCTACACCGACGATCCCGATATCGCTAATGGCAAAAAATTTGCGGCCGTGGGCTTACAAACCGCCGCTGGCGTGCCCCTGATGTGCGACGAGCCGGCGGACTTTCGTACCTTCCGCATCGGCCTGTTCGGGCTGGAGAAGCTGCGGCACATCGAGCGCACTGTGGGGCATTTGACGCAGGCGCTGGATGCGCTGGGGCTATCGGTACGCGAGCCCAGCTTGGTCTGAACCCAGCCCTAGCCGAAAAACCGCCGCCGCGTCAGCGCCAGCGCCATCCAAAACGCCACTCCTCCATAGGCCAGCAGCACCGCCAGGTGCAGCAACGGTTGCTCGGGCCAACGGTCCAGGAACATCGGCCGCACCAACGCCACCGCATGGGTCAGGGGTAAGGCGTCGCTGATCGTCTGCACCCAGCCCGGCAGTTGCTCGCGCGGAAAGAACACGCCCGACAAAAACATCATCGGCGTGAGAAACAGCGTGAAGTAGTAGGTGAAAAAATCGTAGCCCTTGGCCAGCGCATTGAAGATCAGCGCCAGGCTGGCAAACACCGTGCCCGTGAGCCCCAGCACGGCCCACGCCAGCGCGAGCTTGGGCGTGTGGCTGATGCCCAGCGCCAGCATCACCGCCAAAATGGCGCTGACGGTAAAGAGCGCTTTGAACGCGGCCCACAGCATCTCGGCCAGCACGATGTCGTCCAGCGTGACCGGCGCGTAGAGGATGCCGTCCCAGGTTTTTTGGACGTGCATGCGCGAAAACGCGGAATACAACGCCTCGAACGTGGCGGCGTTCATCGCGCTCATGCAAATGCTGCCACTGGCCAGAAAGACCAGATAGGGCACCGCCTGGACCTCTCCACCGGGCAGCCGCAGATTGACGCTGCCCACCAGCGCCCCCATGCCGTAGCCGAATGCAACCAGCCAGATGAGCGGCTCGGCGATGTTGCCCACCAGGCTGGGGATGGCGAGTTTTCGCCACACCAGCAAATTGCGTAGCCAGACGGCCGCGAAGCGGCGTGTGGGACGAGGGGGATGCCAGACCGTGCGGGCTGGCGCGACGCGGGGTGGCTCAGGGAGGGTCGTGGGCGTTGCCATGGCGTCGATCCTACCCCTCCGCCCGAATCTGGCGCCCGGTCAGTTTCAGAAACAAGTCTTCCAGATTGGCCGGGCGGTGCAGCAGACGTAAACGCGGCTGCGCGCCCAGCGCTGCCAGCAGCGGGCGCGCGTCGTGCGTGTACAGAAACGCCGTCTCGCCGCTGACCTCGACGCGGGCAGCCAGCGCCCGCGCCTCGGGGGGGAGTCCTTGTCGTGCGTCGGCGTGGCCCTGCTCGCCGTAGATTTCCACCACCTCCGGCTCCAGGTGTTGGGCAATGAGCTCGCGGGGGCGGCCTTCGGCAATCTTGCGGCCGTGGTCGACGATGACCAGCCGGTGGCATAGCCGCTCGGCCTCGTCCATGAAGTGCGTGGTCAGCAAAATGCTCTTACCCTGCTGCAGCAGGCGCTGCAGCCGCTCCCACATCAGGTGGCGCGCCTGGGGGTCCAGCCCCGTGGTCGGCTCGTCGAGCAGCAGCAGCGCCGGGTCGTTCACCAACGCGCGCGCCAGGCTCAGGCGTCGGCGCATGCCCCCCGACAGTTCACCCGGGCGCGCGTCGGCCTTGTGCGCCAGCGCGGCAAAGTCCAGCAACTCGGCGATCCGTGGGCGCAGTTCGCGCGCCGTCAGCCCAAAATAGCGCCCGTAGACGAGCAGGTTCTCGGCGCACGTGAAGTCCGGGTCCAGCGTGTCGAACTGCGCCACCACGCCCAGCCGGGCCTTGACGGCCTGCGCGTGCGCGGGCATGTCCAGCCCCAGGATGCGCACGCACCCGGCATCGGGCACCACCAGCCCCAGCGCCATGCGCAGTGTGGTCGTCTTGCCCGCCCCGTTGGGGCCGAGCAGTCCCAGGCACTCGCCCGGCGCGATGGCAAACGACAGGTCCTGCACCACGGGCCGCCCGGCATAGTGCTTGACCAAGCCGTCGATTTCGAACAACGGGGATGTCATGAGCCGCATTGTGCATGGTGCTCTGGCTGTTCGCGGGTCGCCCGCGCCACGGGCTTGGTGCTACGATCGGCGCCCCATGCAGGTTTCGGAACGCGCAGCGGTGGCGCTGCAATACCTTTTGCCCAAGCAGGTGCTGACGGCGCTGGCGGGCGCGTTGGCGCGCCGGCCGCTCGGGCCGGTGACGCAAGTGGCCATCCGGCGCTTCATCCGGCGCTATGCGGTGGACATGGCCGAAGCGGCCCAGCCCGATCCGGCCGCCTACGCCACGTTCAACGACTTTTTTACCCGTGCGCTGCGCGCCGATGCGCGCCCGTTGGCCGCGGCCGATCTGGTGTGTCCGGTGGATGGCGCGATCAGTCAGTGCGGCGCCATCCAGCGGGACCGCATGCTGCAGGCCAAAGGCCACGACTACACCGTCGGCGCGCTGCTGGGCGGCGACGCCGCGCTGGCCGCCGCGTTCACCGACGGGACGTTTGCCACGCTGTACCTGAGCCCGCGCGACTACCACCGCATCCACATGCCGTGTACGGGGCGGCTGCGCCAGATGGTGCATGTGCCGGGGGATTTGTTTTCGGTGAATCCGACGACGGCGCGCGGGGTGCCGGGGCTGTTCGCGCGCAACGAGCGCGTGATCTGTGTGTTCGAAGGCGAGCGCGATGGCCAGCGCTTTCCGTTCGTGCTGGTGCTGGTGGGGGCCACCATCGTGGGCAGCATGGCCACCATTTGGCACGGGGTGGTCAACCCGCCGCGGCCCGGCATCGTGCGCCGCTGGGACTACGGCGACCGCGACATTACCCTGGCGCGGGGGGTGGAGATGGGCCGCTTTTTGTTGGGCTCGACGGTGATCGTGCTGCTACCGCCAGGCGTGGCGGCCCTGAACCCTGACTGGGTACCGGGCCGCCCGGTGCGCATGGGCGAGCCGATGGGCCGCTGGGCCTGACGGCGCCCAGCGCCGCGGGTCACTGAAACGCGACTTCGGCAAAACTGCGCAGCTTGCGGCTGTGCAGTTGGTCCACGCCCGCCGCGCGCAGCCGCTCGATGGCGCGCAGCCCGATGCGCAGGTGCTGGTCGACGCGCTCGCGGTAGAACCGGTCGGCCATGCCGGGCAGTTTGATGGCGCCGTGCAGCGGTTTGTCGCTCACGCACAGCAGTGTGCCGTAGGGCACGCGGAAGCGAAAACCGTTGGCGGCGATGGTGGCGGACTCCATGTCCAGCGCCACCGCGCGCGATTGCGAAAAGCGCCGCTGGGGCAGGTTGTCGGGCAGCAGCTCCCAGTTGCGGTTGTCGGTGCTGGCCACCGTCCCGGTGCGCAGCACGCCCTTGAGCGCGGCGCCCTCCAGTCCGGTCACGTCGGCCACGGCCGCTTCCAGCGCTTGCTGGATTTCGGCCAACGCGGGGATGGGTACCCACAGCGGCAGCTCTTCGTCGAGCACGTGGTCCTCTCGCACATAGGCGTGCGCCAGCACGTAGTCGCCGAGTTGCTGGCTGGTGCGCAGCCCGGCACAGTGGCCCAGCATCAGCCACGCATGGGGGCGCAGCACGGCAATGTGGTCGGTGGCCGTCTTGGCATTGCTGGGCCCCACCCCGATGTTGACCAGCGTGATGCCGCTGCGATCCGCGCGCACCAGGTGGTAGGCCGGCATTTGCGGCAGGCGCGGTGGGGGGCTGCCGGTGGGGCCGGTCAGCGCGCAGCGCTCGGCCGCCGTCAGCCCGGCGCGCCAGGAGACCACGTTGCCCGGCTCGACGAAGGCGACGTACTCGCTGTCGGGGCGGGTCATCTCCTGCTGGGCCAGCCGGACGAACTCGTCGACGTAGAAGCCATAGTTGGTAAAGAGCACGAAGTTTTGAAACCACGCGGGCGAGGTGCCGCTGTAGTGGCGCAGCCGCTGCAGCGAGTAGTCGATGCGCGCACCGGTGAACAGCGCCAGCGGCTGCGGCGCGCTCGGCGGGGGCGTGTGGGTGCCGTTGGCAATACCGTCGTCCATCGCGGACAGGTCGGGCAGGTCGAACACGTCGGCCAAGCGGGCGCGGTGCAGGGTGTCGAGCTCTCCTTCGAAATGCGCGTCCTCGCCCAGCGCGAAGTGCACCGGGATGGGCTCGTTGCTGAGGCCGATGTCGAGCGGTTCGCCGTGGTTGTCCAACAGCAGGCGAAACTGCTCGCGCCAATAGTCGGCGAACAGATCGGGCCGGGTGAGGGTGGTTTCGTAGCGCCCCGGGCCAGCGACGAAGCCATAGCTCAGTCGTCCCGCCACCCGGGCCTGCGGCAGGCGGGTGGCACGCTGCGTGCGCAGGCGCACGAAGGGGTAGGTCGCGCGCACGCGCGCCAGCCCCATGTCAGGATCGAGCGGCGTGCGCACATACGCGTGCAGCTCGGCCTGCAAGAAGCCGACGGCGGCGTCGTAGAGCTGCCGCACATGGGCCACGGCAGCATCGGCATCGGTGAAGGACTGCGGTGCGACGAAGGGGGGCGTGCGCAAGGGCGGCACACCGTCGGTGGGATGGGGTTCTGAACGATGGTTCATGGTGAAGGCGATAGAGGGCTGCACGGGCCTGGTTAGCCGGTAGTCACCGGCTCGCGCATCGTGACGAATTCTTCGGCCAGGGTGGGGTGGATGCCCAGTGTGGCGTCGAACTGCGCCTTGGTTGCGCCGCAGCGCAGGGCGACGGCAAAGCCTTGCACGATCTCGCCCGCGTCTGGGCCGACCATGTGCAGGCCGAGCACCCGGTCGCTCGCGTCATCGACCACCAGTTTGACCAGCGCGCGCTCGTCGTGGCCGCTGAGCGTGTGGCGCAGCGGCTTAAAGGCGCTGCGGTAGATGCGCAAGCGCCGGCCTTCGGCGCGGGCTTGCGCCTCGGTCAGGCCCACCGTGCCGACGCTGGGCAAGGTGAAGACGGCGGTGGGGATGAGGTCGTAGCGCGCCTTACGCGCCGACTGGCCGGGGGCGGGCCCGAACAGGTGGTCCACCACGGCCATGGCTTCGGCCAGCGCGACCGGGGTCAGTGCCGCACGCGCCACCACGTCGCCCACTGCGTATACGCTGGGGACGTTGGTGCAGAAGTGGTCGTCGACCACGATGGCGCCTTGCGCGCCCTGCGCCACACCCAGCGCCTCCAGGCCCAGGCCGTGCACGTTGGGCACGCGCCCGGTGGCGTAGAGGATGGCGTCGGCCACCACGTGGCGGCCGTCGTCGAGCACGGCGTGCAGGCCGTCGGCGGCGCGCCGCACGGCGACCACACTGGTGGCGAGGCGCAGGTCCAGCCCCTTTTTGCGCATCTCATCGGCCAAGAAGTGCCGCACCTCGTCGTCGAAGCCGCGCAGGATTTGCTCGCCGCGGTACAACTGCGTGACGCGCGCGCCCAGCCCCAAAAAGATGGAGGCGAATTCGCACGCGATGTAGCCCCCACCCACGACCAGCAAGCGCTGCGGGAAGGGCTCCAGGTCGAACACCTGGTCCGAGGTGATGACGTGCTCGCGGCCCTGAAAGTGCGGCACGTGCGGTGTGCCGCCGGTGGCGATCAGGATGCGCTCGGCACGCCAGCGCTGCGTGCCGGTGCTGCCATCGGGGCGCGGGGTGTGCAGCTCCACGGTATGCGGATCGGCCAATCGGGCCCAGCCGTGCAGCACGGTCACGCCGCTGCCTTGCAGCAGCCGTTCGTACACGCCATTGAGGCGCGCGATCTCGGCGGCGCGGCGGCGTTTGAGCGTCGCCCAGTCCAGGCGCGGCGGGTCAACGTGCCAGCCATAGCCGCGTGCCTCGTCGAATCCATGCGCGTAGTGAGCCGCGTAGTGGTAGAGTTTCTTGGGGATGCACCCCAGCGTCACGCACGTGCCGCCGAGGCCTTCCAGGCCGCGCGCTTCGGCCAGGGCGACGCGGGCGCCGCGCTGGGCGGCCAGGCGCGCGGCGCGCACGCCGCCGCTGCCGCCACCGATGACGAAGAGGTCGAAGTCGAAACCGCTCATGGGGGTGGGATGTGAGATGGGCTGTTACGGTTGTTTGCAGGCGTTGCCAAACGGTTGCCGTCGGCCTGGCCCGAGCGGTCTATGATGCCAGCAAAGGGCCAATGGCGATGGACATCCTGGCGGATCATGGGCATCTACGACGCGTGGGGCTGGCGCTGGCGGTCTCATGGGTCTGCGCGGCCGCCCCTGGGGCCTGGGCGGCCAAGCCCGAGTGGGCCGGCCACGGCAAACCGGCGCATGCCACCCACCCGGCAGCGTCCACGCACGACGCACCACGCGGCGCGGTGGCTGCCACCAGCGGCAACGACGCGCTGTCGATCGCGATCGGCGGCTACTTTGGTGACCGCCAACGCGAGGCGGTGCGCCTGGTGTTCGGGTCCCAGATCGCCCAAGGGCACTGCCCGCCGGGGCTGGCGAAGAAAAACAACGGCTGCCGCCCGCCGGGGTTGGCCAAGGCGTGGACGCTCGGCAAGCCGCTGCCGCCCGGCGTCGTGACCTACCCCTTGCCAAAGGAGCTGCAGCGCCGCCTTGGCGATCCTCCCCCGGGATACCGTTTCGTCCGGGTCGCGGCCGACATCCTGCTGATCGCGATCGGCACGGCGATCGTGGTCGATGCGATCGAGGATCTGGCGGGGCTGTGAGGGGGGTCACCCTCGGGCCAGCACCCGAGCCAAGTAGCGGCCCGTGTGGCTGTCGGGGTGTGCCGCCACGGCTTCCGGCGTGCCGCAGGTCACGACCGTCCCACCGCCCGCGCCACCTTCGGGCCCCATGTCGATGATCCAGTCGGCCGTCTTGATGACGTCGAGGTTGTGCTCGATGACGACAATGGTGTTGCCCGCGTCGCGCAGCCGATGCAGCACCTGCAGCAGCAGCTCGATGTCGGCGAAGTGCAGACCGGTCGTGGGCTCGTCCAGGATATAGAGCGTGCGGCCGGTGTCGCGCTTGGACAGCTCTTGCGCCAGCTTGACGCGCTGCGCTTCCCCACCCGACAGCGTGGTGGCGCTCTGGCCCAGGCGCAGGTAACCCAGCCCGACGTCGAGCAGGGTCTGTAGCTTGCGCTGCAGGGTCGGCACGGCCGCGACGAAGGCGTGCGCCTGCTCGACCGTGAGGTCGAGGATCTCGGCGATGTGGCGCCCCTTGTAGCGCACTTCGAGCGTCTCGCGGTTGTAGCGGCGGCCGCCACAGACGTCGCAGGGCACGTACACGTCGGGCAGGAAGTGCATTTCCACCTTCACCACGCCGTCGCCCTGGCAGGCTTCGCAGCGGCCGCCCGCCACATTGAAGCTAAAGCGCCCCGGCCCCCAGCCGCGCTCGCGGGCGGCTGGGGTCTCGGCGAGCAGCTCACGGATGGTGGTGAACAGCCCCGTGTAGGTAGCCGGGTTGGAGCGCGGGGTGCGCCCGATCGGGCTTTGGTCCACCGCGATCACCTTGTCGAAGTGCTCCAGCCCTTCGATCGCTTCGAAGGGCTCGGGCTCATCGTGGCTGCGGTAGAGGTGGCGTGCCACGGCGCGCAGCAGCGTGTCGTTGACCAGCGTGGATTTGCCCGAGCCGCTCACCCCCGTGACGCAGATGAAGCGCCCGACCGGAAACGCCACCGTGACGTTGCGCAGGTTGTGCCCGCGCGCTCCCACCAGCCGCAGCGCCGCGCCCGTGGGCGGCGGGGTGTCGAGCGCTGGCCGATCAGCGCTGGCACGAGTGGCCTGCGTGGGCCAGCCGCCGCGCCGCGCAGGGGACGGCGCGGCGGCCGGTGCCGAGGGGTTGGGCACCCAGGCCAAGCGTCGCTCGGGCACCGGAATACGACGCCGCCCGGACAGGTACTGGCCCGTGACCGATGACGGCTCGGCCGCTACCACCGTCCAGTGGCCTTGCGCGAGCACCTGGCCGCCGTGCACGCCCGCGCCGGGGCCCAGGTCGATCAGGTGGTCGGCGGCGCGCATGATGTCTTCGTCATGTTCGACCACGATGACCGTATTGCCCAGATCGCGCAGGCGCAGCAGCGTGGCGATCAGGCGGTCGTTGTCGCGCTGGTGCAGGCCGATGCTGGGCTCATCGAGCACATACATCACGCCGCTGAGGCCCGAGCCGATCTGGCTGGCCAGTCGGATGCGCTGCGCCTCGCCGCCGGAGAGCGTGTCTGCGCTGCGCGCCAGGGTCAGGTACGGCAGCCCCACGTCGTTGAGGAAGCGCAGCCGCGCCTGGATTTCGCGCACCACTTTGCCGGCGATCTCGGCGCGCGCCCCGTGCAGCCGCAGACCGTCGAAGTACGCCAGCGCCTCGGCCAGCGTCATCTGGGTGATGGCGTGGATGTGGCGGCGCTGCTCGCCCTCGCCCAGATAGACCTGCAGCGCCTCGGGGCGCAACCGGGTCCCGCCGCATGCGGGGCAGGCATGGGTGCTGCGGTATCGGCCCAGTTCCTCGCGCACGGCGACCGAGTCGGTGTCGCGCCAGCGGCGCTCGAAGTTGGGCAGGATGCCCTCGAAGGGGTGGCGCTGGGTTACGCGCCGCCCGCCGTCGGCGGTGTAGTGAAAGGCGATCGTCTCGTTGCCGCTGCCGTGCAGCAGCACGTGCCGCACCGACTCGGGCAGCGCGTTCCATGGCGTTTCGGGGTCGAAGCCGTAGTGGGCCGCCAGGCTTTCGATGAGGGCGAAAGCGTGTGCGTTGCGCCGGTCCCAGCCTTTGATGGCGCCGCTGGCCAGGCTGAGCTCGGGGAAGGCCACCACGCGCGTGGCGTCGAACAGCTCGACGTGTCCCAGCCCGTCGCAGCGCGGGCAGGCGCCCTGTGGGGCGTTGAAGGAAAACAGCCGCGGCTCGGGCGGCGCTTGCGTGTGGTCGCACACCGGGCACGCGGGGCGCGCCGACCACGCGTGTAGCGTTTGCGTCTCCAGTTCGAGTGCGCGCGCCTTGCCGCCACCCACGCGCAGCGCGGCCTCGAGGCTGTCGGCGAGGCGTTGGCGTGCGTCGGGCCGCACCTTCAAGCGGTCGACCACCACTTCCAGCGCCGCGCCGGGGCGCAGGCGTTGGTGCGCCTCGTCGCCCTCGACCACGTCGCCATCGATGCGAAAACGCACGAACCCCTGCGCCTGCAGGCCGCGCAACGCGGCCGCCGCCCCGTCTGCATCGGGTGCCACCACCGGGGCCAGCAGCATCAGCCGCGTCTCGGTCGGCAGTGCCAGCAACGCATCGACCATCTGGCTCACGGTCTGGGCCTGCAGGGGCAGATCGTGGTGCGGGCAATAGGGCACCCCAGCGCGTGCGAACAGCAGGCGCAGGTAGTCGTGGATCTCGGTGACCGTGCCGACCGTCGAGCGTGGGTTGTGGCTGGTGGCCTTCTGTTCGATGGCGATGGCGGGGCTCAGTCCCTCGATCAGGTCCACGTCGGGCTTGTCCATGCGCTCCAGAAACTGCCGCGCGTAGGCCGACAGGCTCTCGACGTAGCGGCGTTGCCCCTCGGCGTACAGCGTGTCGAAGGCCAGGCTCGACTTGCCCGAGCCCGACAGGCCGGTGATCACGACCAGCGCATCCTTCGGGATGTCCAGGTCCAGGTTGCGCAGGTTGTGCGTGCGTGCGCCGCGCACGCGGATGTAGCGCTCGGGCGGGGCTGGCGGGGGCGAGACGGGCGGCGGGGTCATGCGTTGGAGTGATCAAGGCCAAAGCCGGGCAACCCACCATCATAGGGCCGTCCCGGCTGTCGGCGCATGGCCAGGCCTGGCACGCCTTTGCTACACTGTGCGCATGTTCGCTGCACGCAGCCTGTTCGACGCTCGCCGGGCGGCCGCCCTCAAGGCCGGCCGCCGGGAGGCTTGGCCTTGGCGTCAGCCAACGACGCGCGTCTGATTCCCTTGAGCCCCTCTCGTGCGGCCGTGCTCCTGCCCCCTGGCAGTGGGATGTTCGAGCCGCCTCGCCGGTTGTCCCGACCGGCCCCGTAGGATCTTCACCGGCCGCGCCGACCGCCCGCAGTGGATCGCCGGCCGCCCCCCGCCCGGAGCCCGATTGCCGTGATCACCGAACAGGAATTCCGCCGCTTGGCCGATCAAGGCCACCACCGCATCCCGCTCGTCGCCGAGGCGCTGGCCGACCTCGACACGCCCCTGTCGCTCTACCTCAAGCTCGCCCACGCCAGCGACGGCGGGCGCAACAGCTTTTTGCTCGAATCGGTCGTCGGTGGCGAGCGCTTCGGCCGCTACAGCATCATCGGTCTGCCCGCGCGCACCTGGCTGCGCAGCAGCGGTTTTGGTGATGCCGCCCGCACCGAGGTGGTGCGCGACGGCGCCGTCATCGAGACGATTGGCGGCAACCCGCTCGACGTCATCGCGGCGTATCAGCGGCGCTTTCGCGTCGCGCCCCTGTCGGGATTGCCGCGGTTTTGCGGCGGCCTGGCGGGCTATTTCGGCTACGACACGGTGCGCCACATCGAGCCCAAGCTGGTCGGCACCTGCCCGCCCGACCCGCTGGGGTTGCCCGACATCGTGCTGCTGCAAACCGAGGAGCTGGCCGTCATCGACAACCTATCCGGCCGTCTGTATCTGATCGTCTATGCGGACCCGGCTGAGCCCGACGCCTACGCGCGCGCCCAGCAGCGGCTGCAGGTGTTGGCCGAGCGCCTGCGCGCGCCGGTCGGCGTGCCGACGCTCGAGCCCGCCGCTCCCGTGGCCGCGACGCACGAGCGCACCCAGGCCGATTTCATGGCCGCGGTGGAGCAGGCCAAGGCGCTGATCCAGCAGGGCGATTTCATGCAGATCGTGATCGGCCAGCGCATGCACAAGCCGTTTGCCCATCCGCCGCTGAGCCTGTACCGCGCGCTGCGCTCCCTCAACCCCAGCCCCTACATGTACTACTACAACCTGGCGGGGGCGGACGCGCGCGGCAGTGATTTGCACGTCATCGGTGCCTCGCCCGAAATCCTGGTGCGGCAAGAGCGCACGCCGCAGGGCGTCAAGGTCACCATCCGCCCGCTGGCGGGCACCCGCGCGCGCGGCGCCACGCCTGAGCTGGACAAGGCCGCCGAGCAGGAGTTGCTCGCCGACCCGAAGGAGCGCGCCGAGCATGTCATGCTCATCGACCTGGCGCGCAACGACATTGGGCGCATCGCCGAGATCGGCAGCGTGCGCGTCACCGAGGCATTCGCCGTCGAGCGCTACAGCCATGTGATGCACATCGTCAGCAACGTCGAAGGCGTGCTGCGCCCGGGCCTCGACAACATGGACGTGCTGCGCGCGACCTTCCCTGCTGGCACGCTGACCGGTGCACCCAAGGTACACGCCATGGAGCTGATCGACCGGCTCGAGCCGACCAAGCGCGGCATCTATGGTGGCGCAGTGGGCTACTTGAGCTATGCAGGCGACATGGACCTGGCGATCGCGATTCGCACCGGTGTCGTGCACGACGGCACGCTGTACGTGCAGGCCGCGGCTGGCGTGGTCGCCGACTCGGTGCCCGCGCTCGAGTGGCACGAGACCGAACACAAGGCGCGCGCGTTGTTGCGCGCGGCCGAACTCGTCGAGGAGGGGCGGGTATGAGCCTTCGGTTATTGATGATCGACAACTACGACTCGTTCACCTACAACTTGGTGCAGTACTTCGGCGAGCTCGGGGCCGAGGTGGAGGTGTTTCGCAACGACGAGATCACGCTGGAGGGCATCGCCGCGCGCGCGCCCGATCGGCTGGTGATTTCGCCGGGGCCGTGCTCGCCGGCGGAAGCCGGCATCTCGGTGGCGGCGATTCGCCACTTCGCCGGGCGCGTACCCATCCTGGGCGTGTGTCTGGGGCACCAAAGCATCGGTGCGGCGTTTGGCGGCAATATCGTGCGCGCGCGCGAGCTCATGCACGGCAAGACGAGTGTCATCACCACTACGCAGAGCGGGCTCTTTGCCGGGTTGCCGCGCCAGTTCACCGTCAACCGTTACCACTCGCTGGCCATCGACCGCGCCACGCTGCCCGCGGTATTGACGATCACCGCTTGGTGCGACGACGGCGAGATCATGGGCGTGCAGCACCGCGAGCTGCCGGTGCACGGGGTACAGTTCCACCCCGAAAGCGTGCTGTCCGAACACGGCCACGCGCTGTTGCGAAATTTTCTGCTGGCCCCCTGAATCCGGCGGCCGCGCTGGGCCGTCCACCTAGCGTGCGCCTCGATTCCCGTCCCCTCGGAGGTCTTTCATGTCCCATCGCCACCACATCACGCCCCAGGAAGCGCTGCAGCGCGTCATCGAGCACCGCGAGATTTTTCACGATGAGATGCTGCACCTGATGCGGCTGATCATGGCCGGCGAGGTCTCGCCGCTCATGATTGCGGCCATCCTCACCGGCTTGCGTGTCAAGAAGGAGACGATCGGCGAGATCACCGCCGCAGCGCAGGTGATGCGCGAATTCGCCACCCCGGTGCACGTGCCGGACACGACGCACCTGGTCGATATCGTGGGCACGGGTGGGGACGGCGCGCACACCTTCAACATCTCGACCTGTGCCATGTTCGTGGCCGCCGCCGCGGGTGCGCGGGTCAGCAAGCATGGCGGGCGCAGCGTCAGCAGCAAATCCGGCAGCGCCGACGTGCTCGAGAGCCTGGGCGTCAACATCCAGCTGCCGCCTGCGGCGATCGCACGCTGCATCGAGGAGGTGGGCATCGGCTTCATGTTCGCGCCCAACCACCACCCGGCCATGAAAAACGTGGCCCCGGTGCGGCGCGAGATGGGGGTCAAAACGCTGTTCAACATCCTCGGGCCATTGACCAATCCGGCGGGTGCGCCCCATATCCTGATGGGCGTGTTCCACCCGGATCTGGTGGGCATCCAGGTGCGCGTGTTGCAGCGCCTGGGGGCGCGGCATGCGCTGGTCGTGCATGGCCGCGACGGCATGGACGAGGTCAGCCTCGGTGCCGCCACCTTGGTCGGCGAGCTCAAGGACGGCGAGATCGTCGAGTACGACATCCACCCCGAGGATTTTGGCCTGGCGATGGCCAGCCACCGGGCATTCCAGGTCGCCACGCCCGAGGAGTCGCGCGCGCGGCTGCTGGCGGTACTCGACGGCGAGTCGGGGCCGGCCGCGGATATCGTCGTCTTCAATGCCGGGGTTGCGCTCTACGCTGCCGACGTGGTGGATTCCATCGCCGCTGGCATCGAGCGTGCCCGCGCGGCGCTCACCAGTGGCGCGGCCAAAGCCAAGCTCGAGCAACTCGTCACCACGGCGCACCGCCTGGGCGCGGAGGCTGCCGCATGAGCGACATCCTGCAGCGCATCTGCGCCACCAAGCGCGAGGAGGTCGCTACCGCCCGTGCCGCCGAACCGCTGCCCACGCTGCGCGGGCGCGCCGAAGCCGCGCGGCGCGACGATCCGCCGCGTGACTTCGTCGGTGCGCTGCGCGCCAAGGTCGCCGCGGGCCGCGCCGCCGTCATCGCCGAGGTCAAGAAAGCCAGCCCCTCCAAGGGCGTGCTGCGCGCCGACTTCGACCCCGCCGCGATCGCGGCCAGCTACGCCCGCTTCGGTGCCGCCTGCCTGTCGGTGCTGACCGACCAGCCGTATTTTCAGGGCCACGCGGCCTATCTGCGCCAGGCGCGCGAGGCGGCGGCGCTGCCCGCGCTGCGCAAGGACTTTATCGTCGACGCCTACCAGGTCTGGCAGGCGCGTGCGTGGGGTGCCGACGCCATTTTGCTCATCGCGGCGTGTCTGGACGATGCGCAGATGGCCGACTTCGAGGCCATCGCGCACGAACTGGGCATGGCGGTGCTGGTGGAAGTGCACCACGCCGCCGAGCTCGACCGCGCGCTGCGCTTGCGCACCCCGCTCATCGGTGTCAACAACCGCGACCTGCGCACCTTCGAGGTCTCGCTGGAGACGACGCTGAACCTGCTGCCGCGCGTGTCCGCCGATCGCCTGCTGGTCACCGAAAGCGGCATCGTGCAGCGCGACGACGTGCGGCGGTTGCGCGATGCGGGCGTGCACGCCTTCTTGGTGGGCGAGGCGTTCATGCGTGCGCCCGACCCCGGCTTGGCGCTGGCCCAACTGTTCGATCCGGCATGAGCGCGCCGCTGCCGCTGGCGTCTGGGGCGACGCCGCACCACCAGCCGTGTCCGGGGGCGCGCACCGGTTTCGTCTTCATCTGTCCAGGCCGGTTCGAAGCCCAGCGCGGCTACCCCTGCGCGGCAGGCACGGGCGCCAACCTGGCGCGTGCGCTCGTCGCACTGCAGCGACTCGACCCGCATCGGTTCGCGTCGGCGCAGCGCGTGGACTACGTGGTGACCAACGCCTGGCCACGGGTCGAATATCCCGACTTGACGGGGCGCTCGGTGCCGACCGTGGCCGAGGTGCTGCAGCCCGACAACCTGGAGCGCCTGGCCCGCGAGCTGGCCGGCTTGCAATGGGTGGTGGCGTGCGGTGTGCAGGCGCACGAAGCGGTGCGCGCGCTGCGCGCCGACGGCCGGCTGCGCGCGGCGGTGGCCTGCGAGCGCCACTTGAGCCAGCGCAGCATCAACGGCATCCGCGGCGCGGCCGATACGGCTGGCCGCATCGCCCTGTGGGCGGCGTCGGTCGTTCAACAATTTTCAGCCCAGGCCGAAAACGGCCAACAAAACGTGGCATAATCTGGGGCTCTCGCCGGAGGGGTGCCCGAGTGGCTAAAGGGGGCAGACTGTAAATCTGTTGGCTTACGCCTACGTTGGTTCGAATCCAACCCCCTCCACCAGCGATGCCGGTTGTGTTGGCCAGAGTGAAGGCGGTGGCGGCCCGTGTCCGAATCTTGCGGGTTGGCTTGGAAATGGTCCGCGGGAGTAGTTCAATGGTAGAACCTCAGCCTTCCAAGCTGATGACGCGGGTTCGATTCCCGTCTCCCGCTCCAGCGACGCGCCGGTGACTGGGTTTCGCGAAGGTTTTTTTGTGGTCGTCGCGAGGCGGTCGCAAGCCCATGTGGCTCAGTGGTAGAGCACTCCCTTGGTAAGGGAGAGGTCGGCAGTTCGATCCTGCCCATGGGCACCAGCACAAATGTCTTGGCCCCACGCAGGGGCGTGTGAGTGAGTTCGGCAAACATCCATTCGGAGCGGTAACGATGGCAAAAGAGAAATTCGAGCGGACCAAGCCGCACGTCAACGTGGGCACGATTGGTCACGTGGACCACGGCAAGACGACGCTGACGGCGGCGATCACGACGGTGCTGGCGTCCAAGTTTGGTGGTCAAGCCAAGAAGTACGACGAGATTGACGCGGCTCCGGAAGAGAAGGCGCGCGGCATCACCATCAACACCGCGCACGTGGAGTACGAGACGGCCAACCGTCACTACGCGCACGTGGACTGCCCGGGCCACGCCGACTACGTCAAGAACATGATCACGGGTGCGGCGCAGATGGACGGTGCCATCCTGGTGGTCTCGGCGGCCGATGGCCCCATGCCGCAGACGCGCGAACACATCCTGCTGGCGCGCCAAGTGGGCGTGCCCTACATCATCGTCTTCCTCAACAAGTGCGACATGGTCGACGACGCCGAGCTGCTGGAGCTCGTCGAGATGGAAGTGCGCGAGCTGCTCTCCAAATACGACTTCCCGGGCGATGACATCCCCATCATCAAAGGCTCGGCGCTCAAAGCGCTCGAAGGCGACAAAGGCGAGCTGGGCGAGCAAGCCATCATGAAGTTGGCCGAGGCGCTCGACAGCTACATCCCCACGCCTGAGCGTGCCATTGACGGCGCGTTCCT
>NZ_CALIND010000036.1:0-10854 GCF_938045175.1 uncultured Tepidimonas sp. | reverse complement strand
TGGTGCCCAGGAGAGGACTCGAACCTCCACGCCTCTCGGCGCTAGTACCTGAAACTAGTGCGTCTACCAATTCCGCCACCTGGGCGCACCGGACAGACCGAAATTATAACAACTTTTTACCGTTGACCGCCCGTCACGGCGAGCCTGGCTCGCGGTATGATTGGGGCCTTGTCAGGCGCTGCTGACGCGCCTCACCGTGTGTGGTGTGCCAGCACTGACGAGCCGACGGTTTGCTTTTGGTGCCCAGGAGAGGACTCGAACCTCCACGCCTCTCGGCGCTAGTACCTGAAACTAGTGCGTCTACCAATTCCGCCACCTGGGCTTAAGGAAAGAGCCAAAATTATACACATGACGCGGGCCGCGCCCGCAGGAAATCCATTTGTCCGTGAAAGAAAAGAACCCAGTTGTCCTGACCGAAATCGAAGGGGTGGTCATCGGCCACCGTGATGGCCACGGCTTCGTCGTGCGCGACGACGGTCAGCCTGACATTTATCTGCCGCCCAACGAGATGCGCGCGGTGCTGCACAAAGACCGCGTGCGCGTGCGCATCGTGCGCCAGGACCGCCGCGGCCGTCCCGAGGGTCGGGTGACGGAGATTCTGGCGCGCGCCGACACCCCCATCATCGGGCGGCTGTTGCACGAAGGCGGTGTCTGGCTGGTGGCGCCGGAAGACAAGCGCTATGGCCAAGATGTGCTCATCCCCAAGGGCGCAACCGGTTCGGCCCAGCCCGGGCAGGTGGTCGTGGTCGAGCTCACCGAGCCACCCGCCCTGTATGGACAGCCTGTGGGACGGGTCAAGGAAGTGCTTGGCGACATCGACGATCCGGGCATGGAAATCGAAATCGCGGTGCGCAAGTACGGAGTGCCGCATAGGTTTTCCGAGGCCACGGTGGCCGAGGCGCGCGCCTTGCCGGATCGGGTGCGCGCCACCGACCGGCGCGGCCGTGTCGATCTGACCGACGTGCCGCTGGTCACGATCGATGGCGAGGATGCGCGCGATTTCGACGATGCGGTGTATTGCGAACCGGCGCGCGTCGGTCGCGGCAAGGGCTGGCGGCTGCTGGTGGCGATCGCCGACGTCAGCCACTATGTGCGCAACGGCTCGGCGCTGGATATCGATGCCTATGACCGAGCCACCAGCGTGTATTTCCCGCGCCGCGTCATTCCGATGCTGCCGGAGAAGCTCTCCAACGGGTTGTGCTCGCTCAACCCAGGCGTGGACCGCTTGTGCATGGTGTGTGACATGCTCATCGATGCCAAGGGGCAGGTCCAGGCCTACCAGTTCTACCCCGCGGTGATGCACAGCCACCAGCGCTTCACGTACACCGAGGTGGCGGCCATTCTGCAAAACACGCGGGGACCAGAGGCACAGCGGCATGCAGCCTTGGTGCCTCACCTGCTGAATCTGCACGACGTCTATCGCGCGTTGCTCGCGGCGCGGCAGGCACGGGGCGCGGTGGATTTGGAAACGGTGGAGACGCAGATCGTCTGTGACGAGGCGGGACGCATCGAGCGCATCGAGCCGCGCACGCGCAACGACGCGCATCGGCTGATCGAGGAGGCGATGCTGGCTGCCAACGTGTGCGCTGCCGAGTTCATCGCCACCCACCAGCACCCCTGCCTGTACCGCGTGCACGAGCGTCCGTCGCCGGACAAGGTGGAGATCCTGCGCGAATACCTCAAGGCGTTGGGGGTGCCCTATACCGTGCCGGATTTGCCGACCCCACGCGATTTTCAGGCCATCTCGCAGGCCACGGCGGACCGGCCCGATGCGCCGCAGATCCACCAGATGTTGCTGCGCTCGATGCAGCAGGCCATGTACTCCCCGCACAACGTCGGGCACTTCGGGCTCGCGTTCGAGGCGTACACGCACTTCACCAGCCCCATCCGGCGCTACCCGGACCTGTTGGTGCACCGCGTCATCAAAGCCATCTTGAAAGGCGAGCGCTACCATTTGCCCGAGTTGCCGCTACCGGGCGAGGCGCAGGCCAAGCTGGCCAAGCGGCTGGAGGAGCGCGGCGCGTCCGAGGCGATGAAACGCTCGCGCGGCCGACCGTCGAACGAGGTGCTGGGTTGGGAAGCCGCGGGGCTGCACTGCAGCGCCAACGAGCGCCGGGCCGACGAGGCCAGCCGCGACGTCGAGGCCTGGCTCAAGTGCAAGTACATGCGCGAGCGCCTGGGCGAAGAGTTCACCGGCACCGTCACCGCCGTCACCAGCTTCGGCCTGTTCGTCACGCTCGATACTCTCTATATCGAGGGGCTGGTGCATATCACGGAACTGGGCGGTGAGTATTTCCGCTACGACGAGCGTCGCCAGGAGTTGCGCGGTGAACGCACCGGTGTGCGCTACACGCTCGGCTCCAAGGTCGCGGTACAGGTCAGCCGGGTCGATCTGGATGGCCGCCGCATCGACTTTCGCCTGGTTCGAGACGACGAGATGGCGCCAGAGGCACGCACGGCGCGTGCGGCCATGGGCGGACCGGAGCGCGAGGGGGGCGAGGGCAGCGCCGAGCCGACCCACGGGCGCCGCACGCGCGCCAAGGGGCAGCAGAGCAAATCGGCGCGCGGCGGCGCCAAGCCTGCGGCACAATCGCCAGCGCCACGCCGTGCGAGACACCCGCGCAGCGGGCGTGGTTGAGACTGTCCCGAGTCCCTGCATTCGAGTGTCATGGCCATGCGCATCGTCGTTTTCCTGCTCGATACCGTGTTTTTCTTCCTGGTGGGCGCGGCGCTGCTGCGGGGTTGGATGAATACGCGCCGACTGCGCATGACGGCCCAGCCCGGGCCATTCATCATGGCACTGACCGACTGGATCGTGCAACCCCTGCGGCGCACGCTGCCACGCGCTTGGCCGCAGTCCACCGTGGACTGGGGCAGTTTTCTGGCGGCGGTGGTGTTGGCGCTGGCGCATGCGGGTCTGCTGCACCTGCTTTGGGGGGGAGCTCTGCCCGGGGTGCAAACCTTGGGCTTTGCGGTCACCGTCCCCGTGCTGGCACTGCAGCTGCTGCTGCGCACGGCTCTGCAGGGTTTGATGGTGTTGCTGCTGGTGTACGCGGTGTTGACGTGGGTGCAGCCGTTTTCGCCGCTCATCGGCACCCTGGGGCGGCTGCTCGATCCGTTGCTCGCCCCGGTGCGCCGGCTGCTGCCCACGATCGGCGGGGTCGATCTGTCGGTGCTGGTGCTGCTGATCCTGCTGCAGATCGGCCTGATGTTGCTGGGCTGATCGGGTTGCGGCGGCAAACGTCCACTCGGGCGAGTTGCACCGCAGGCGTCAGAGGATCCCCTCGAACAACAACACGTCCACCTCGTCACCGACGGCGACCGTGCCCTGGTCGTGGCCCAGCACGATCAGCGCATTGGCTTCGACCATCGAGCGCAGCATGCCCGATCCCTGATTGCCCGTGGTGCGCACGTGCACGCTGCCGTCGGGGGTACGCCAGACGATGCCCCGTTGGTATTCGGTGCGGCCGGGTTTTTTACGCATGACCTCGGCGGCGCGGGCCCGCATCGGCATCGGCAGCGTTGCGCGTGCACCCATCAGGCGCAGCAGCGCCGGCCGCACGAAAGCCAAAAACGTCACCATCACCGCGACGGGGTTGCCGGGCAGGCCGAACAACAGCGTGGGCGGGCGATCATCGCTCTGGCGCAGCCGCCCGACCGCCATCGGTCGCCCCGGGCGCATCGCGATGCGCCAAAACACCACCTCGCCCAAGCGGCGCATCATCGCCTTGGTGTAGTCGGCCTCGCCCATGCTGACGCCGCCGCTGGTGATGACGGCGTCGGCCTGCGCGGCTGCGTGCCGAAATGCCGCTTCTAGCGCGTCGGGCGCGTCGCGCACCACGCCCAAGTCGATCACCTCGACCCCGAGGCGGCGCAACATCGTCCCTACCGTGTAGCGGTTGCTGTCGTAGATGCTCCCCTCGCGCAGCGGCTCACCCAGCGACAGGATTTCGTCACCGGTCGAAAAATAGGCCACCCGCACCCGCCGCCACACCGGCACCTGCGCGATACCCAGGCTGGCGATGAGCCCCACCGCAGCGGGTCCGAGCCGCTCACCCGCGCGCAACGCCGGCCTACCCGCCGCCAAGTCCTCACCGCGCAGGCGCCGGTGTTCTCCGGGCCGAACCGCGCCGGCGGGCACCACGACGCTCCCGTCGGGTCGCACGCGGGCGAACTCGACCGGCACGACGGTATCCAGCCCCTCGGGCATCACCGCCCCGGTCATGATGCGCACGCAGGCATCGTCGGGCACGGGTTGCGTCCAGCGCGGACCGCCCGCGACCACCGTCCCCAAAACGCGCAGCGCGGTGTCGCGGTCGGATGACAGCGCCGCACCGCGGACCGCAAAGCCGTCCATGGCCGCGTTGTCGTGCGGCGGCACGTCGATGGGCGAGAGGATATCTCGCGCCAGCACGCGATCCAGCGCGTCGACCACGGCGACGGTTTCGAGCTCCGCCACCGGCTCGACCATGCGGTGTAGAAAATCGACGACGAGGGGGGCGGGCAGGGCACCCGGGTCGTAGCCCTGCAGCTCGGCAGCAATCTGTTCCAGGCTTTTCATGGGAGAAGCAGTGGGATCGTGGCGACGCGCCCGGCGGCGCGTCACGGGTGTTGTGCAGGGGTGGCCGTGGTCTCCAGCGCGTGCAAATCGGCCAGCGTGTTGACATTGGCAAAGGCGAGGGGGTCGTCATTCGGTCGGTCGAACGCCACCGGCACGCAGCGGTGGCGTGCCGTCCAGGCGTCGATCTTGCGTCCCCCTTCGCTCAGAAAGCGGTCCAAATCTTCCAGCAAGTGGGTGCCCAGCAACAAAAAGACGGGTTGCGTGCGTACCCGCCCGTCAGCCTCTGGGCCAGCGGCCATGGCCAAGTCGGCCTGGTGTTCGATCAGGGTCTGGCACATCCGGTCGGCCAGGTCGAGCGGAAAGCGCGGCGCGTCGCACGGCACGGTCAGCACGAATGGCGTTTGCGCATGGGTGAGCGCGGTCAGCATCCCCGCCAGCGGCCCGGCAAAGCCGCCAACGGTGTCGGGCCAGACGGGAACGCCGAACCCCTCGTACGCCCCCAGATGGCGGTTGGCGTTGATCATGACGTCGCCGATCCAGTTGCCGCGCTGCTGGCGCAGGCGCAGCAGTGCGTTCAGGGCCAGCGGCACGCCGCGGTAGGTTTGCAGCCCCTTGTCGATGCCGCCCATGCGGCTGCCCTGACCGCCTGCCAGCACAACGCCGGTGACGCTGCCCGGTACCGGTGATTCCCCCGCGGTCATGCGCTTCATCCCCCGATGTAGCTCATTTCGATGCGGCGTGCAGCGCTGCGCTGTTCCGCCGGCAGCAGGGCGCGCAGTTCGGAGTAACGGTCGTTGCGTCCCTGCCAGATGGCGGCCAGCGACGACGCGATGTCTTCGTCGCTGGCCCCACCGCGCAGCAGGCTGCGCAAGTCATAGCCGCGGTCGGCAAACAGGCACAGATAGACCTTGCCCTCGGTCGACAGACGGATGCGGTTGCAGTCGCGGCAAAAAGCCTGTGTGACGCTGCTGATGAGGCCGATTTCGCCCAATTGGGGATCGTGCCGCCCATCGGGTCCGGCATAGCCCCAGCGTTGGGCGGTCTCGCCCGGCGCGCTCGGCTCCAGCGGCACCAGGGCAAACTCGCGCTGCAGCCGTGCCAGCACGTCGGCACTAGGCAGCACTTCATCCATGCGCCAGCCATTGGTGGCGCCCACGTCCATGTACTCGATGAAGCGCAGCACAATACCACTGCCGCGAAAATGCCGCGCCATGGGGGTGATCTGGTCGTCGTTCGTGCCGCGCTTGACGACCATGTTGACCTTGATCGGCCCCAGCCCAACCGCCTGCGCGGCGGCGATGCCATCGAGTACCTCGCCCACGGGAAAATCGACGTCGTTCATGCGGCGAAAGACGGCGTCGTCCAGTCCGTCGAGGCTGACCGTGACGCGCTGCAGCCCGGCGTCGCGCAGCGCCCGCGCCTTGCGGCGCAGCAGGCTGCCATTGGTGGTCAGTGTCAGGTCCAGCGGCTCGCCCTCGGGCGTGCGCAGGGCAGCCAACTGCTCGATCAGGATCTCCAAGTTTTTGCGCAACAGCGGCTCGCCCCCGGTCAGGCGTAGCTTGCGCACGCCGTGCGCCACGAACAGCCGTGCCAGCCGCGTGATTTCCTCGAACGTCAGCAGCGCCGCGTGTGGCAGATAAGGGTAGTCCTTGGTGAAGACATCCTTGGGCATGCAGTAGCTGCAGCGAAAGTTGCAGCGATCCGTCACGCTGATGCGCAGATCCCGCAGCGGGCGACCCAGTCGGTCCGCGACATGGCCACGTGGCACGATGGGTACGGTGGGGCGCGGTGCGCTCAGCGCCGCGATGCGCTGATCGACCAAGGGAATGACACGCTCGGACATGTGCGCTAGATTAGCAGCATTGCGGTGCATGTCCACCGAGACTTACCCGGATCTCGCGTACTCGGCGCGGATGCTGTCACAGGAAAAGGGGTTGTGTGATGTGGCGACGCAGACACTGGTTGGTACACACGGCAGGGAGCATACTGGCAGGCTGGAGTGGCCAGCGGGCCTGGGCCCAACCGGCCGATGTGGCGGCGGCCGAGGCGCGCGCGCCCGCATTGCCAGCCATCGGTGTGCTCTGGAGCGTGCCCCCGATGGAGCGCCTCGACGGCACGCGGTTCGAGCCCGCCGACACCGAAGGGCGCGTGCTGGTGCTGTACTGGTGGGCCAGCACCTGTCCGTTTTGTGCGGTGACGTCGCCACACATCGAGCACTTCTGGCGCACTCACGCCACACAGCCCGGCTGGCTGTTGCTGGGCTTGTCCATCGACCGCACGGCCGACGCCGCGCGGCGCTACCTGCAACAGCGCGGCTACACCTTTCCGAGCGCCTGGGTGACGCCGGAGGTACAGCGTGCCATGCCCAAGCCCAAGGGGCTGCCCATCACGCTGGTGCGTGGGCGTGACGGCCGCATCGTCATGGCCGAGCGTGGGCAGCTCTTTCCCGAGGACGTGGAGGGCATCGCGCGCTTTTTGACCTGATGGGGCGTCAGTTTGGTGCCAGTAAAATAAACCACAATCGCCAGTCGTTCTGCTATCTACCCCTTCGCTTGTCATGGCTTTCAATCAAGTTACCCCAGGCAACAAAGTCCCCGACGCCTTCAACGTCATCATCGAAATCTCGATGCATGGCGAGCCGATCAAGTACGAAGTCGATAAGGCCTCGGGCGCGATCTTCGTCGATCGCTTCATGAACACCGCGATGCACTACCCGGCCAATTATGGGTACGTGCCCCAAACCATCGCCGGCGATGGCGACCCGGTGGACGTGCTCGTGTTGACGCCTGTGCCGCTGCCGCCGGGCGTGGTGGTGCCGTGTCGGGCGCTGGGCATCCTGAAGATGGAGGACGAGGGTGGCGTGGACGGCAAGGTATTGGCCGTGCCGACAGACAAAATCTTGCCCCTGTACTCGAACCTGCAATCGGTCGAGGATCTCCACCCCTTGCAGCGCAAGACCATCGAGCACTTCTTTGAGCACTACAAAGATCTCGACCCTGGCAAATGGGTCAAAGTGCTGGGTTGGGGTACGGTCGAAGAAGCCCGGCAGGAGATTTTGGCGGGCGTCGAGGCCTACCGCGCGCAGTCTGCCTGACGGTAGGGTGCGTGCGCTTGCAAGGCCGCCTGATAGGCGGCCGTTGCCGAGCGCTCCCGGGCCAAGTAGTTATCTACGGCGTGCGCAAACGCCGGATGAGCCAGCCAGTGGCGGCTGTGCACCGTCGTGGGCAGCAGGCCTCGGGCCATTTTGTGCTCGCCTTGCGCGCCACCTTCGAAGCGCGCCACCCCGTGGTGGATGCACCACTGCAGCGGCTGGTAGTAGCACAGCTCGAAGTGCAGACAGTCCACGCGCGCCAACGCGCCCCAGTAGCGCCCAAAGGCCGCCCGTGGTTGCGGAGTGGCGTCACCAAGCGCGACCAGGCTGGCGGCCATGGGCTGGTCAGCCCCATCACGCGCGATGAACATCAGCCAGTGATCCGGCAGCGCCCTGGCGACCGATTGGAAGAAGGCGGCGTTCAGGTAGGGCGGGTTGCCATGCTCCCAATAGGTCTGCGCATAGCAGCGAAAGAAAAAGTCCCAGTCGGCGGGTGAAATGGCGTCGCCTCGCCGCGCCTCGATCGTCACCCCGGCGTCGGCGACCTTGCGGCGCTCCTGACGGATTTTTTTACGCTTGTCGTGGCTCAAGCTGGCCAGAAAGTCGTCCCAATCCGTAAACGGTCCGCCACGCTCGGGATGCTGGTTGTGCCAGTGGAATTGCACCGTCTCGCGCGCCATCAGGCCGTGGGCATCGGCGGCGTGACTGTCGTCGGGTGTGCCCAGCAGCACGTGCAGGGAAGACCAGCCGCTGGCGTGCGCGTGCGCCAACAGCGCTTGCACGAGGGCCGCACGCGCCGCCGCATCGCGCGCCAGCAGGCGCGGCCCCGCCACGGGGGTGAATGGGACGGCGACCACGCCCTTGGGGTAGTAGGCGATCCCGTGCCGGTGGTGCGCGTCGGCCCAAGCCCAGTCGAACACGTACTCGCCGTAGGAGTGGGCCTTGGCATACGCGGGTGCGGCGGCCACCAAGCGGCCATCGTCGCGCGACCACAACGTGACCCAGTGCGGTGCCCAGCCGGTGGCGGCCGTGGCGCAGCCCGTCTCGTGCAGCGCGCACAGGTATTCGTGACGCATGAACGGGCCGCAAGCCTTGCCACCGGGCTGCGCCCATAGCAGCGCGTTCCAAGTGGGCGCGTCGATCTCGCGCGGGTCGCGCACGATGCGGGTGAGATAATCGAACCCCTTGTCGCAGGTTGAGGCATCCATGGCAATCCGGATCGCAGTCGCGCAGTGCAATTTCGTGGTGGGTGACTTGGCCGGCAACGCGCGTCGCATCATCGAGGCCGCGCACACCGCGCACGCGCAGGGTGCCCAGGTGCTGCTGACGCCTGAACTCGCGATTTGCGGCTATGCGGCCGAAGACCTGTATTTGCGGCCTGCATTCGTCGATGCCTGCGATGATGCCGTGCAAACCGTCGCGGCGCAGACGGCGCACCTTTTGGGCCTGCACATTGTGGTGGGACAGCCGCTGCCCGCCCCGGGGGCGACGGCCCGCGCGGGGCGCAGTGTGGGGCGCGCGCCGTGCCTCAACGCCGCCAGCGTCGTGGTCGAGGGGCGCATCGTGCACCGCTACGCCAAGCGCGAACTGCCCAACTACCAGGTCTTCGACGAGCGGCGCTATTTCGTGCCGGGCCACACCCCCGGCGTGTTCGATGTGACGGTCGATGGCCGTCGCCACCGCATCGGACTGCTGATCTGCGAGGATGCGTGGTACGAGCAGCCGGCAGCAGAGACGAAGGCGGCTGGCGCCGAGGTGCTGTGCGTCATCAATGCGTCGCCGTTTCACATCGGCAAAGGTGACGAGCGCGAGCGTGCCATGCGCGAGCGCGTGCGGCAGACGGGGCTGCCGCTCGTGTATGCGCACCTGGTGGGGGGGCAGGATGAAATCGTGTTCGAAGGGCGCAGCTTCGCCCTCGACACGCAGGGTGACGTGGCCGCGCGTGCCCCCAGCTTTGCCGAGGATGTGCTGTGGGTCGATCTGCACCCGCGCGCCGATGGTGGCTGGACGGTGCAGGGCCCGGTGGCGCCACAGCCCACCACCGAGGAAGACTTGTGGCACGCGCTGGTGCTGGGCACGCGCGACTACGTCGAGAAGAACGGCTTTCCCGGCGCGATCATCGGTTTGTCGGGCGGCATCGACTCGGCGCTGGTGCTGGCGATCGCGGTGGATGCGCTGGGGCCCCAGCGCGTGCGCGCGGTCATGATGCCGTCGCCCTACACCGCCGACATCTCTTGGCTGGACGCGCGCGACATGGCAGCACGGCTCGGGGTGCGCTACGACGAAATCGCGATCGGCCCGATCTTCGATGGGTTTCGAGCGGCGCTGCAGCCGCTGTTCGAGGGGCGGCCCGCCGACACCACCGAAGAAAACCTCCAGGCGCGCATTCGCGGCACGCTGCTGATGGCGCTGTCCAACAAGTTCGGCGACATCGTGCTGACCACTGGCAACAAAAGCGAGATGGCCACCGGCTACTGCACCCTCTACGGGGACATGGCCGGCGGCTTTGCCGTCATCAAGGACGTGACCAAGACCTGGGTGTGGCGGCTGGCACGCTGGCGCAACGCGCACGACCCCTACGGCCGCGGCCCCGATCCGATTCCGCAGCGCATCATCACCCGGGCGCCCAGCGCCGAGTTGCGCCCCGATCAAACCGACCAGGACACGTTGCCGCCCTACGACGTGCTCGATGCGATCATCGAGCGCTACATGGAAAACGATCGCAGCCCCGCCGAGATCGTGGCCGAGGGTTATCCCGCGCAGGCGGTCGAGCAAGTGGTGCGGCTGATTCGGATCAACGAGTACAAACGCCGCCAGGCCCCCGTGGGGATTCGCGTGACGCACCGCAGCTTTGGCAAGGACTGGCGCTACCCCAACACCAACCGCTGGCGCGGCTGACGCGCGGCCTGCGCGCGAGTACTGGCTCGTGCATCCGGTGGACCCATCGTCACCATCTATTTGTTGGTGAAGGGGGCCTACGGCAAGCTCGAGGTGCAAGCGCTGCACGGCACGACTGCGGCGCACAGCGTACCCGGTGTCGTCATCGACTGGGCGCTGGTCATGCGCGAAGACTGACGTCCCGCGCGGTCATTTCTTGGGGGCTGTGGTAGATTTCGTGCTGCGGGCGCTCGGGGCCGCACCGAGATGCTTGCGTCACCCCTTTCCCCACCAACCGATCCGGAGTCGCCGCGCATGAAGCAGA
>NZ_CALIND010000035.1:0-16008 GCF_938045175.1 uncultured Tepidimonas sp. | reverse complement strand
GCCGCGGGCACCACGCTCGACGGCGTGCGGCGCATCGTCAAGGTGCTCAGCCTGGTCAATTCCACCCCAAGCTACACTGAGCAGCACCTGGTCACCAATGGTTGTTCAGAGCTGTTGGGCCAGGTCTTCGGCCCCGAGGTGGGCGCGCACGCGCGCAGCGCCTTCGGCGTGGCCCAACTGCCGCTGGGCGCGTGCGTCGAAATCGAACTCATCGCCGAGCTGGCCTGAGCGTCCCCAATCCGCGCGGCAGCGCGGTAGCCCTCAGAGCACCCGCAACACGCGCTGCGGCTTGAAACCGAAGCGCACGTCGCGCCCCTTGCGGCCGCGCGCGGCCAGCGCATTGTGCAGGCTGCGCGCCTCCAGCACCTCGGCGCGCGGCTGACCGCTGCGGGCCACCCCGTCGATGCGCACGCTGCGCGCGTAGGCAGCCGCACCGACCAGCGTATCGCCGCGCTCCAATCCGATCAGCAGCAAGCCGCGGCCGCCCTTGGGTTGGACCTTGAGCTCGTCGATCTCAAACGTCAACAAGCGGCCACTGGCCGAGACGACGCACACATGGGTGGCGGGCTCGGGCGCACGGTCTTCCCCTTCCAGCCGCGGGGGCGACACGACGGCGGCCCCATCGGCGCCGGGATACTGCACCCGCCCGTGGCCGCGCACGGGTGACGGCAGACACGGCACCTCGCCCTCGGCCAGCGTCAAAAAGGCCTTGCCCCCCCGTTGCCGCGTCGTCATGTCCTCCACCGTCGCCAACAACCCATGGCCGCCGCTGCCGCCCAGCAGCCAGGTCGACGCAGCGGCCCCCGCCAGGAAGTGCACCGGCTGCGTGCCGGGCTCCAGGTCGATGAGCGTGGTGATGGGCTGGCCGTCGCCGCGCCCGCCGGGCAGACTCGCCACCGGCACGCTGTAGACCCGGCCGTTGCTGCCCAGCACGATCAGGGTGTCGACGGTGCGGCACTCGAACGTGGCGTACAGCCCATCGCCCGCCTTGAAGCCGAACGCCATCGCCTCGTGCCCGTGGCCGGTGCGCGCGCGCACCCAACCCTTGGCGGAGACGACCACCGTCACCGGCTCGTCCACCACGCGGATCTCGGCCACCGCCTTCTTCTCGGGCTGGATGAGCGTGCGGCGCGCATCGCCAAAGGTTTTGGCGTCGGCCTCGATCTCGCGCACCATCAGCCGGCGCAGGCTGGCCGGGTTGCCCAGCACGTCTTCCAGCCGGCCCTGCTCTTCGCGCAGCGCCTGCAGCTCTTGCTCGATGCGAATCGCCTCCAGCCGCGCGAGTTGGCGCAAGCGGATTTCCAGGATGTCATCCGCCTGCTGCCCGGTCAGCGCAAAGCGGGCCATCAAGGCCTGCTTCGGCTCGTCGCTGGCGCGAATGATGGCAATCACCTCGTCGATGTGCAGCAGCACCACCTGCCGCCCTTCCAGGATGTGGATGCGCTCGAGCACCTGTTGCAGGCGCTGGCGCGAGCGGCGCACGACCGTGTCCTGCCGGAACGCGATCCAATCGGCAAGGATCTGCCGCAACGACTGCAGCCGCGGCTTGCCATCGCGCCCCACCACCGTCAGATTGATCGGCACCGACGTCTCGAGGCTGGTGTGCGCCAGCAGCGGCGCGATCAGATCGGCCGGCGCCAGACGGCTGCTCTTGGGCTCGAATACCAGCCGCACCGGCGCCTCCTTGCCCGACTCGTCGCGCACGCCGTCCAGCACCGCCAGCAGGCTGGCCTTGAGCTGCAATTGCTCGGGCGTGAGCGCCTTTTTGCCCGGGCGCACTTTCGGGTTGGTCGCTTCTTCGATCTCCTCCAACACACGCTGCGCGCTCACCCCCGGCGGCAGTTCCGTCACCACCCACTGCCACTGGCCACGCGCCAGTTCCTCGATCGTCCACCGCGCGCGCACTTTCAGGCTACCGCGGCCGCTGCGGTAGGCGTCTCGGATCTCTGCCGGCGTGCTGATGATCTGGGCGCCACCGGGAAAGTCGGGGCCGGGCAGGTGCGCGAACAGCGCCTCATCCGCGAGGTCCGGATCCTTGATCAGCGCCACGCACGCATCGGCCACCTCACGCAGGTTGTGGCTGGGGATCTCGGTGGCCAGCCCGACCGCGATACCGCTGGCGCCGTTGAGCAGCACCAACGGCAGGCGCGCGGGCAGTTGGCGCGGCTCCTCGGTCGAGCCGTCGTAGTTGGGCACGAAGTCCACCGTGCCCTGGTCGATCTCATCCAGCAGCAGGGTGCTGATGCGGCTCAGGCGCGCCTCGGTATAGCGCATGGCCGCCGCCCCATCGCCGTCGCGGCTGCCGAAGTTGCCCTGGCCATCGATCAAGGGGTAGCGCTGTGTGAAGTCCTGCGCCATGCGCACCAGCGCGTCATACGCGGCTTGGTCGCCATGGGGGTGAAAGCGCCCCAGCACGTCGCCCACGACACGCGCGCTCTTGACCGGCTTGGGTGGTGCGGTGCGGTTGGGTCCGCCCCAGCCCAGCCCCAAGCGCTGCATGGCGTACAGGATGCGGCGCTGTACCGGCTTGAGGCCGTCGCACACGTCGGGCAAGGCGCGGCCCTTGACCACGCTCAACGCATATTCCAAATAGGCGCGCTCGGCGTAGGCGGCCAGGCTGTCGGGCTCGTCGGAACGGTCGGTGCGCGGCTCGGGAGGCAACACGGTCATGGACATGCTTTATTGTCCCTCGAATCGCCGCCGCCGCTTGCTCTACACTGCAGCGCGTCGCCACCATCCACCCGATCGCCGCCGCTGTCGGCACGGTACGCAATTCCATGGCTCGACTCCCTCCACCCAAGCGCCGCGGGCTGTCACGCCTGTGGCACGCCACCCAGTATTCGATCGACGGCCTGCGTGCGGGCTGGCACGAACCCGCGTTCCGGCAGGAACTGCTGCTTGGCGTGCTGTTGCTGCCTGCGGCTTGGCTGCTGGGGCGCACCTGGGCTGAGATAGCGCTGCTGGTGGCGGTGGTGATCCTGGTGTGGGTGGTCGAGCTGCTCAACACCGCGGTGGAGTCGGTGGTCGACCGCATCGGACCCGAGTGGCACGCGCTGGCCAAACGCGCCAAGGACATGGGCAGCGCCGCGGTGCTGCTGTCCCTGCTGCTGGCCGGGGGCGTGTGGGGCGCGGCGTTGTGGACTTGGTGGCGTAGCGCCTAGGCGGGCGCTCTCACGACCGGCACGCGCGCAGCAAATCCCGCTCGGGGCGGTAGTCCTGGGTCCGGATGTCCCACACCCCGAGCAAAGTGTGAAAGACGTCGTCGTGCGAGGCTGGCTTGACCGCGCGCCGCTGTAGGCATTCCCACGACAGCCCCAGTCGTTCGCGCATCGCATCATTGGCCCACACCAACATCGGTACGTGTGTTTGCTCGCGCGGCGCCAGCGCGTAGGGCATACCGTGCAAATAGACCCCACCCTCCCCCAGCGATTCGCCATGGTCGGACACGTACCACAGCGCCGTCGGCCCGGGGCGCGCGCGCAGCCATTCGACGAGTTCGGCCAGCACATGGTCGGTGTAGTACAGCGTGTTGTCGTAGGCGTTGACGATCGCTTGGCGGTCGCACGCCTGCAACTGGTTGTTCGTGCACTCAGGACGAAACGGTTTGAACGCCGGCGGGGTTCGCTTGTCGTAGGCCGGTCCGTGGCTGCCCATCATGTGCAGCACCGCCACGGTTCCCACCCGGCGCCGCGCCGGGTCGAGCGCCGCTAGCGATGAGGGCAGTTCGCGCAGCAAGACCTCATCCCAGCATTCGTCGCCGCGGCACAGGTCGGGCAGCCCCAAGCGATCGGTGTCGCGGGTGGGCACTCGGTTGCACACCCCCTTGCAGCCGGACTGGTTGTCCAGCCAGGTGACGGCCAGTCCCGCACGTTGCCAAACGTCGAGCAGGTTTTCCTGCCGCTGCGGTGGCGTGCGGGCATCGCGGCCGTCTGGGCTGAACAAACAGGGCACCGAGGTCGCGGTGTCGGTGCCGCACGAGGTGGTTTGTGCAAAGTACACCAACTCGCCTCGCGCCTGTAGCGCCGCCAGGCGCGGCATCGTGGGACGAGGGTAGCCGCCCAAGCTGACGTTGGCGGCGCGCGCCGTCTCACCCACCACCAGGAGAACCAAGGGTGCTTCATCGGCGCGAGGCGCTGCTGGCAGGGGTTGCACATCGGCCCCCACCGGGAGCAGGGGCGTCGATGCACCCACGGCAGGTAGCCGCCCAGCGGCATAATGAACCACCCCATAGATGGTGTTGTAGGGGTTGATGCGATAACGCAGCCCGCGGTCGTTGCGCATCAGGGAGGCCAAATCGGCAAACGTCAGCCACAGGGCCAGCGCCGCCAGTACCAGCCCCCCGACCGCGAGGGCCGCGCGCCAGGCAAGTGCCCGCCGCCACGGCCAGGGCCGCCACGGCAGCCGCCACCACAGCCAGCCGGGCAGCAGCACGCCCCCCACAACCACCACCCCCAACGCCGGGGTGAGCAGATCGGCACTCTCGCGCAGGTCCGTCTCCAACACGTTGGTCACCATGGCGCCGTCGATCACCACGCCGTACGCCAGCATGAAGTAGCTGGGAATGGCTACCAGTATGATGAACACGAGCCCCAGTGGGCGACGCACCGGCCCCGCGGCCAGCAGGGCCAGCACCGCCAGATTGACCCCGACCAGGGCCACCGCCCATGCCAGCATCACCCACCACGCGCGCATGCCCAACACAGCCGTGTGGTCCCAAACGGCCATCCACAGCGACACATTGCCCGGCACGGCGAGCCACACGGCCAGCACCGCCAGCGCCACGGCATGACGCCAGCCGAGGGCGGCTTTGGGTTGAACATCGGCAGTAGCGGTCATCAGCGTCAGCGCAGGTGCGGTCATGGCGCCGAGCTTGCCCGCGCTGGATTAAGGCCGCCTTAACGCACTGCCCCCCGCGGCCAGCGCAGTTGATATGCCGTCGTCCACGAGGGCGGTGGCTCGACGCGCTGCAGGAGGGCGCCTTCGCGTTCGGCGATGCGCTGCACCAAGCCTAGCCCCACCCCCAGCCCGCCGCGGTCGGACGCCGCCTGCAGCGCGCGCTGCGCCGCGCCCCCGTCGTCCACCACCTGCAGTACCACCGCCCCGTCGGGCTCGCAGCCCAGCCGCACATCGACCCGCGAGCCACTCGGGGTATGGCGCAGCGCGTTGTCCACCAGATTGCGCACGGCCAGGTGGATCAGCGTGGGATGCCCCCAGACGATGGCGGGCTGCAGACGCGTCTGCACATGCTGGCCGCGCGCGTCGACCATGGGTTGCAAGCGTGCCACCACCTCACGCACCAGTGCCGCCAGATCCACCGGCTCGGCCGGCTCGGCACCCGGCGCGTCCGCTCGGGCCAACGCCAGCAGTTGGGTGAGCAGCTCGCCCGCGCGCAGCGCCTCTTGCTCGACTTGCACCAGCGCCGCCTGACCCTCGGCGGTGTGTGGCTGGGTGCGCGCCAGGCGCGCTTGCCACACCAGCGCCTGCAGCGGAGAGCGCAGCTCGTGTGCCACGTCGGAGGTAAAACGCCGCTCGCGCTGCCACAAGGCATGCAAGCGTTGCACCAGATCCTGTAGTGCGCGCTGCACCCGCAACAGCTCCTCATGGCACTGCACGGGCCAGTCCATGGGCTGCCCGGGCTCCCAGCCGCGCAGCCGCTCGGCCAGCCGCGTCAGCGGCCGCAGGCCGCGCCGGATCGCCCACGCCAGCAGCAGCGCCAGCACGGGCAGCAACACCACTGCCGGGCGGACCAAGTGCGTCGCGATGTCGCGCCCCAGCGCAGGATGGCGGCTGGCGTCCAACCCGACGGCGACACGGCGCGCCCCCTGCTGTGCCACCAACCAGCGCCAAGGACGACGCCGATCACCGTCCGGCAGTTCCCACGTGTGGTAGCCCACAGCGGCGTCGGCGGGCAAATGGGGGGCCCAGCCGTGCGAGTCCCACACCACCTCGCCCTGCTGCCACAACACCACGTGGACGTCGGGCGCATAACGCTGGGGCGGCTGGGGCATGCTCGGCTCGGCATCGGAGAGCCGTGGCGACGCTACTCGGTCTGCAGGTGACGGCAGGGGCGCCTGCAGCCACAGCCGTGCCATCGTGGCCAACTGACCGTCGGTGACCTCTTCGGCCTCGTGCACGCCCGTGTAATACGCCGCGGCCACCAGCACGATCCAAACGACCAACAACGCGCCCAGCACCCACGCCCACAGGTACCGCCACAACCGTGGCGCGCGCCCCGGCGCTCCGTCAGACCCTGCGCCCACCCCGCTCACGACTGCATCGCCTCCTGCGCTGCGGGCATGCGATACCCCACACCGCGCACCGTCTCGATCCATTCACTGCCCAGCTTGCGGCGGAGGTGGTGGATGTGCACCTCCAGCGCGTTGCTGTCGACCAGCTCGTCGAAACCATAGAGCGCCTGCTGTAGCCGCTCTCGGGTGACGACGTGGCCACGCGCCCGCAGCAGGGCCCACAACAGGGCGTATTCCTTGGCCCGCAGGGCAACGGGCCGTCCATGCAGCGAGACGGCGCGCGCCGCCGGGTCCAGCACCAAGGGCCCGATGCGCCACAGCGGTTGCGCTTGTCCGGCACCGCGGCGCAGCGCCACCCGCAACCGCGCCAGCAATTCCTCCGGTGCAAAGGGTTTGACCAAGTAATCGTCGGCACCGGCATCCAGCCCCACCACGCGCTGCGGCAGCGCATCGCGCGCGGTCAGCACCAGCACCGGCGTCGTTCGGCCGTCGGCACGCCAGCGTTGCAGGCCCACCAACCCATCGCCGTCTGGCAACCCCAAATCGAGCAGCACCGCATCGAACGACTCCACCGCCAGTGCCGCCTCTGCACACCCCAGCGTCGCGCACACGTCGCACGCGTAGCCCTCGGCCCGCAACAGCGCGGCCAAGCCCTGTGCCACGGCGGCGTCGTCTTCCACGATCAGGATGCGCATGCCATCGAAGTCGAAGGTCGTTTAAGGCGGGTTTAAGGCCATGGCTTTGCAATGTCCTTAACGCGCCATCCGATTGTCACACGGGCCCGGCACGATGCCTACCCGCGCGCCGCCCATCACACCCATCCCATGTCATCACGCCCATCCTGGCCCACCTCCCGCCACCGCACCCTGTGGGTCGGCCTGACCTGGCTGGCACTCATCATGGCCATCGCATGGCTGCGCCAGCCCCCGCTGGCACAGGCCAGCCTACTGGCCACGCAAACGTGGACGCGCCTGGTGCCCGACACGTGGTGGCACGCTCTCACCTGGTTGGGTGACGCCCATTGGGCACTGGCGCTGTGGTGGTTGTCTCTCGCCTGGATCGGGCAGCCGCGGCAGGCGCTGGGCATCGCCGCCTGGGGCGCACTGCCCACCATTACCATGGTACATGTCACCAAAGCCTGGGTCACCTCGCCCCGCCCCGCCGCCGTCATGCCCGAGGGGCTGTTGCACGTCATCGGCCCCGTGCTCAAGATGGGCAGCTTTCCCTCCGGACACACGGCCACGGCCTTTTATCTGGCCGCGGCGTGGGCCTTGTCGGTCGGCCCCGGACGGCGGCAACGATGGGCTTGGGGCTTGGCCGTCGGAGTGGCCGCCGCCGTCGGCTTGTCGCGCGTGGCAGTGGGCGCGCACTGGTGGGCGGACGTGCTGGCAGGCGCAGTGGTGGGGATATGGGGTGCTGCGCTGGGTTGGCTGGGCCAGCGGCACTGGGGCCATGCGTGGCCCCGTCTCTCGTGGCAACGGACTGGCCCCGTGGTCGCACTGGCACTGGCCGTGTCTCTGTGGTGGCGGCCAGTTCCTGCCGATGTCGTGTTGGTCTCACACGCCCTGGGCGCGTTGCTCGCGGGCTGGGGTGCATGGAAAATGTCGCACCGTTTGCGCCCGCATCCAACTGTCTATGCCGACTGAGCCAGCCGCCCGCGTCCGCTCGCACCTTGACCCCTGGGTCATTTTGTTGCCGCTCTTGGCTTTCGGTCTGGGTCTCGGCTGGGCCCCGCTGTTCGATGTCGACGAAGGCGCATTCGCCGAAGCCACGCGCGAAATGCTGCAGCGGCGCGACTGGATCGCCACTTGGCTCAACGACCAACCACGCTACGACAAGCCCATTTTGATTTATTGGTTACAGGCACTGGCCGTGGCGGTACTGGGTCCCAGCGAATGGGCGTTTCGCGCCCCGTCCGCGCTGGCTGCCTGTGCTTGGGCATGGGCAGTGTGGGTTTTTGCCCGCCCGCGTCTGGGCCATGACGCTGCACGGCTGGCACTGGCCATGGTCTGCACCGCGTGGGGGCCGTGGATCATCGGCCGCGCCGCCACGGCCGATGCGCTGTTGAATCTGTGGTTGACACTCGCTGGCCTGGACATCTGGCGCTACCTCGAAGCCCACCCCGGGGAAAACCGCGTGGCCTTGCGGCGCGCCTACGCCTGGGTGGCGTTGGGCCTGCTGACCAAAGGGCCTGTGGCCGCCCTGGTGCCGGCCGCAGCGGCCGCCGTGTACTGCCTGTCGCGGCGCGAGTTACGGCCGCTGTGGGTCGCCGCGCGCGACCCCTGGGGCTGGTTGCTGCTGCTGGGTATCGCCGGTCCCTGGTATGCCGCCATCCTGGCCACGCATGGTCAAGCCTTCATCGACGGCTTCATCCTCAAACACAATGTCCAGCGCTTTACCCACACGCTCGAGGGCCACGGCGGCAGCCTCGTGTACTACGTGGTCATGCTGCCGCTGCTGTTGGCCCCCTGGAGCCTGCGCCTGCCCGGCACGATCGCGCGCCTGCGGCAGGACTGGCAAGACCCCTTGGCGGTTTACCTGTGGGGTTGGGCGTTGTTTGTGCTGGCATTTTTCTCGCTGTCGGGCACCAAGCTGCCCCACTACGTGCTCTACGGCAGCACGCCGTTGTTTCTGCTGCTGGCGCGCCACTGGGGCAGCGGCGGACGGCTACCCCTCTTCGGCGCCGTGGCCCTGCTGGGACTCTGGCCGGCGCTGCCGTGGCTGACCGTGATGCTGGCGGGGCGCACGAGCAACGGCTACTACGCCGATCAACTGCGGCTGGCACTGGCGCTGGCGGGTCCCGGGTACTGGGTCGTGACGCTGGGCGCTGCGGCGCTCGGTCTGGCGTTGTTCGCCTGGCGCCGCGGGTCCACGGCGACGCGCATGATGGCGTTGGCCGCGCTCCACACACTGGTGCTGGCGCTGGCCGTCGCGCCTTGGGCGGGGGAGGTGTTGCAAGGCGCGGTCAAACGAGCGGGGCTGCAAACGCGTGCTGCTGGTGTGTCCGCCGTGACGTGGCGCTTCGACGCGCCGAGCTTCAGCGTCTATCGGCAAGCCGTCACGCCACGGCGCGAGCCCGCCGTGGGCGAATGGGCCCTGACCCGAAGCGACCGGGATCCACCGTGGCCTGCCCGCGAGCACGACCGGCGTGGCGGCGTCGTGCTGCTGGAGCGGCTGCCCGATGGGCCCGCGACACCCGGCGCCGCTCAAACGTCGACCTCGACCGCATCCCCATAGCGCTCCAGCAGCTCCCGGCGCGCGGCGGCCTCGCCCTTGCCCATGAGCTGGCCAAAGCGCTCGGCAGTGCCCGCGGCGTCCAGCGCCCCCAACGTCACCGGCCACAGCCGGCGCGTGTCCGGATTCAGTGTGGTGTCCCACAGCTGCTCGGCGCTCATTTCTCCCAGCCCCTTGAAGCGGCTGATCTGACACTTTTCGCGCGCCACGCCCTCCTTGGCGCATTTGTCCAGGATCGCAGCCAGCTCGCCCTCGTCCAGCGCGTAAAACTTACCTGCGGGCTTCTTGCCGCGCGCGGGCACGTCCACCCGGTACAGCGGAGGCCGGGCCACGTAGACGTGCCCCGCCTCGATCAGCTTGGGAAAGTGGCGAAAGAACAGGGTGAGCAGCAGCACCTGGATGTGCGAGCCATCCACGTCCGCGTCGCTCAGGATGCAGACCTTGCCGTAGCGCAGGCCACTCAGATCCACATCATCACCCGGGCCGTGCGGATCCACGCCGATGGCCACCGCGATGTCGTGGATCTCGGTGTTGGCAAACAGCCGCTCGCGCTCTACCTCCCAGGTGTTGAGCACCTTGCCACGCAGCGGCAGCACCGCCTGAAACGTCTTGTCGCGGCCCATCTTGGCGCTGCCGCCAGCACTGTCGCCCTCGACCAGAAACAGCTCGTTGCGCGCCAAATCGCGGCTTTCGCAGTCAGTGAGTTTGCCCGGCAGCACCGCCACGCCCGAGCCCTTGCGCTTTTCCACCTTCTGCGCGGCTTTCTGGCGGCTTTGCGCGGTGCGGATCACCAGCTCCGCCAGGCGCTTGCCGTGCTCCACGTGCTGGTGCAGCCACAACTCCAGCGCCGGGCGCACGAACGACGCCACCAGCCGCAGCGCGTCACGTGAATTGAGCCGCTCCTTGATCTGCCCCTGAAACTGCGGATCGAGCACCTTGGCCGACAACACATAACTGGCGCGCGCGAACACATCCTCGGGCAGCAGCTTGACCCCTTTGGGCAGCAGCGCATGCAGCTCGATGAAGCTGCGCACGGCCTGGAACAGCCCTTCGCGCAACCCGCTGTCGTGCGTGCCGCCGGCCGGGGTCGGAATCAGGTTGACATAGCTCTCGCGCACCAATGGGCCGTCCTCGGTGAACGCGACCGCCCAGGCCGCGCCTTCGCCCTCGGCAAAACTCTCGTGTCCCGCCTCGGCGTAGCCCTCACCCTCGAACAGCGGGATGATCGGCTCGGCAGCCACCGTCTGCAACAAGTAATCGCGCAAGCCCCCTTTGTACTGCCACGTCTGCGTCTCGCGCGTTTTTTCATTCACGAGCGTGACGCTGACCCCCGGCATCAGCACCGCCTTGCTGCGCAGGAGGTGGGTCAACTCCGCCAACGGCAGCGCCGTGCTGTCGAAATAGCGCGCATCCGGCCATACACGCACCGTGGTGCCTTGGCGGCGCTCCCCAGCTTCGAGCGGACGGCGGGTGAGCGGCTCGACCACCTCTCCCCCGGCAAACGCCATGCGTGCCACATGCCCGTCGCGGTGGCTGGCCACCTCCAGCCGCGCCGCCAGCGCGTTGGTCACGCTCACGCCCACGCCATGGAGCCCGCCCGAGAAGCTGTACGCGCCCCCCTGCCCTTTGTCGAACTTGCCCCCCGCATGCAACCGGGTAAACACCAGCTCCAGCACCGGCACGCCCTCCTGCGGGTGCAGGCCGTGCGGGATGCCGCGCCCGTCGTCTTCCACGCTGACCGAGCCGTCCGCGTGCAACGTGACACGAATGCGCTTGCCAAACCCCGCCAGCGCTTCGTCGGCGGCGTTGTCGATCACCTCTTGCACGATGTGCAGTGGGCTGTCGGTGCGGGTGTACATGCCCGGGCGCTGCTTGACGGGCTCCAGCCCTTTGAGCACCCGGATCGAGGCTTCGGCATAGCCGGGAGTGGCGCCCGGCGCAGGGGAGGATGCAACCATGGCGGCCGATTGTAGGGGCGCGCTCGGCCCCGTCCGGGGGGCTTGACAGCGCCCCAACCGATGGTGTTGTGCACAGAAACGCGACACCGGCTGTACGCGTATCGATGCGCTGGACGCCCCTTGTTTGCACCGCAGCGCACTCGGAGAATATTGCACCACGTTGTTTTATTTGGTATTTTTTGATGCTCAAAAAATAGGCAATCTGTTCAAGGCCTTGACGGATGCGGCTTTGCGATCGCTGGCCACGGCTTGCCCACAAAGTTATCCACAAGAAATTGGGACAACGGCGAAGACGCCCAACGACACAAGGACTTGCCGCGCATCGCTGACATCGAATCTGCAGCGGTGGCGCCAAATCCCGCCTCGATGGACGGGCGCGACAGCTTGCCCACCCGGCCACGGGGGGCTTGCGCTAGACTGCGCGGATGTCTTCTCGCGCCCGCCTGGGCGCCGTGCAGGTCCTGCTGTGCGGCGCGTTGATCGTCACGTTCTCCATGGGCATCCGCCACGGCTTTGGCTTGTGGCTGCAGCCCATCACGCAAGCCCAAGGCTGGTCGCGCGAGACCTTCGCGCTCGCCATGGCCATCCAGAACCTAGCGTGGGGCGCATTCGGCATCTTCGCGGGCATGCTCGCAGACCGGTTCGGGGCGTTTCGCGTGCTGGTCGCGGGCGCGGCGCTGTACGCGCTCGGGCTGGTGGGCATGGCGCTGGCCACGTCCACTCTCGTGTTCGCGCTGACCACCGGCGTGCTCATCGGTGCCGCGCAGGCAGGCACAACCTACGCCATCATCTATGGTGTGATCGGGCGGCAAATCGCGGCCGAACGGCGCTCGTGGGCCATGGGCGTGGCAGCGGCCGCCGGGTCGTTCGGGCAGTTTCTGATGGTGCCGGCGGAAGGCTGGCTGATCACCACGCTCGGCTGGCAAGCCGCGCTGCTGGCACTGGCGGCAGCGGTGCTGCTGATCGCCCCGCTGGCCTGGGGGCTGCGCGAGCCGGACTTCGCCGCTGGCGCGTCCCCCGCGCCCCGGGAGCAGACCATCGCGCAAGCCCTGCGCGAGGCGTTCGGCTACCGCAGCTTTCAGCTGCTGATGGCGGGCTACTTCGTCTGCGGCTTCCAGGTGGTGTTCATCGGCGTGCACATGCCCAGCTATCTCAAGGATCAGGGCCTGTCGCCCCAAGTGGCCAGCACGGCGCTGGCGCTCATCGGCTTGTTCAACGTGTTGGGCACCTATGCGGCCGGCGCCTTGGGCCAGCGCATGGCCAAGCGCAAAATCCTCTCGGCCATCTACGCGCTGCGCTCGGTGGCGATCGTGCTCTTTTTGACCGCCCCGCTGACGCCCTGGAGCGTGTACCTCTTCGCCGCCGCCATGGGGGTGCTGTGGCTGTCTACCGTGCCACCCACCAACGCCATCGTGGCACAGGTGTTCGGCGTGGCGCACCTGTCGATGCTGGGCGGCTTCGTCTTCTTCAGTCACCAGGTCGGCAGCTTCATGGGGGTGTGGCTCGGGGGCTTGCTCTATGACCGCACGGGTAGCTACGATATCGTGTGGTGGATATCGATCGCGCTGGGCGTCTTCGCCGCGGCCGTCAACTGGCCCATTCGAGAGGAACCGATCCGTCGCGGCCCGGTGCCGCTGGTGGGTCAGGCGGCAGCCTGACACCCGCCGCGCGGTGGGTGCCCAGGCGCCTGTCCGCTCTTTTCCTTCATCATCGTCGTCCCATGTCTGAACCTCGCGCCACCTGCCCGCCCGCCGCTGTCGCCGGTGTGGCCGCGCCGCGGCTGCTGGCTTGGGGGGTCGCACTGGGCGTGTGTGGCCTCGTGTTTACCTGGTACCAGCAACCGGATTTTCTGTTCACCCTGGCCGACCGGCTCTGGAACTGCTTCTGACGATGCCGCACGCCGACGACCTGCCGCCCTCGGACTGGATCACGCGCTTCGCGCCCTTGTTGCGATCGCTCGCGCAGCCGTCCCACGCCCCGCTGCAAGCACTCGATCTGGCCTGCGGCAGCGGTCGCCACACGCGCTGGCTGCTGACGCAAGGCTGCCACGTCACCGCCGTCGACCGTGATGCCGCCGCTCTGGCCCGCCTGGCCGATCGGGTCGGCCAAGCCGGGACGACGATGCTGACATGCCTGGAAGCCGACCTCGAAAACGCCCCCTGGCCGCTGCCGGGACGCACCTTCGACATCGTCGTGGTGACGAACTATCTGTG
This sequence comes from uncultured Tepidimonas sp., assembly GCF_938045175.1. Classification (NCBI taxonomy): domain Bacteria; kingdom Pseudomonadati; phylum Pseudomonadota; class Betaproteobacteria; order Burkholderiales; genus Tepidimonas; species uncultured Tepidimonas sp. The sequence continues at coordinate 2,355 of NZ_CALIND010000035.1, read as the reverse complement.
GCGCCCGCTGCTGCCGCGTATCGTCGAGTCGGTTACCATCGGCGGCGTGCTGCTGTACGAGACGTTCGCCCAAGGCAACCAGACGGTGGGGCGGCCCGCGCGTCCCGATTTTTTGCTCGCACCGGGTGAACTGCTTCAGGCGTGCGCGGGGTTGCGCGTCATCGCCTACGAAGACGGTTACCTGCACACCCCACCACGCTTCGTGCAACGCATTGCCGCCGTGCGCGAGCGCCCGTGGCCGCCCGACGCCCCGCCCCGCTACCCCCTCGACTGACCGACCGATTCCGCCCCGCGGGCTGGTTAGAATGTCCGCTGGATTTTCGAACGTCACCCGCCACAACACGCCATGAAGCCCATCACCGGCAGCATCGTCGCCCTCGTCACCCCGATGCACGAGGACGGCAGCGTCGACTACGACACCCTGCGCCAGCTCATCGACTGGCACATCGACCAAGGCACCGACTGCATCGGTGTCGTGGGCACCACGGGTGAGTCCCCCACCGTCAGCGTGGAGGAGCACTGCGAAATCATCCGCGTCGCGGTCGAGCAGGCGGCGGGGCGGTGCCCGATCATGGCGGGCTGTGGGGGCAACTCCACGCGCGAGGCCATCGCGCTGGCCGAGGTCGCGCGCAAGGTCGGCGCCGACTGCCAGCTCCAGGTCGTGCCGTACTACAACAAGCCCACGCAGGAGGGGATGTACCAGCACTTCAAGGCCATCGCCGAAGCCACCGGTGACCTGCCCATCGTGCTGTACAACGTGCCCGGTCGCACCGTGGCCGATCTGCTGCCCGAAACGGCGCTGCGGCTGGCCCAGGTGCCCGGCATCGTCGGTATCAAGGAAGCCACCGGCAACATCGAGCGCGCCCAGTGGCTCATCCGCGAAAAGCCCGACCACTTCGCCGTCTACTCCGGCGACGACGCCACCGCCGTCGCGCTCATGCTGTGTGGCGGCCAGGGTAACGTCAGCGTCACGGCCAACGTGGCCCCGCGGCTGATGCACGAGCTATGCATGGCGGCCATTGCAGGCGACGTGCGCACCGCGATGCGCATCCAGATGCAGCTGCTGCCGCTGCACAAACAACTGTTCGTCGAGGCCAACCCGATCCCCGTGAAGTGGGCGATGGCGCGCATGGGCCTGTGCGGGCCGACGCTGCGCCTGCCCATGACGCCACTGTCCGCCACCCACCAGCCTGCCGTCGAGGCGGCGCTGCGCGCCAGCGGTCTGATCTGAGCCCGACTCGCCCGAAACGCCCAGCCCAAGGGAACCGACATGCACGCCTCCCACCGTCCCCGTTTCGCTGCCGCGTGGCGGCCCGCCCTCTTGACGCTCGCCGCGCTCTTGGCCAGCGGCTGCTCGGTGCTCGAAGAAACCCGCATCGACTACAAAAGCGCCAAACAGATCAACACGCTGGAGGTGCCTCCCGACCTGACCCAACTGGCGCGCGACTCGCGCTACGCGCTGCCAGGGGCCACTGTCACGGCATCGGGCTATCAGGCCACGGCAGCGGCCCGGCCCTCCGGGGTCGCCGCCCCCGTGCAAATCGGCGACGTGCGCATCGAGCGTGCCGGCAACCAGCGCTGGCTGGTCGTCGACCGAGCGCCCGAGGTGCTGTGGCCCGCGCTGCGCGATTTCTGGCAAGAAAACGGTTTCCTGCTCACACTGGATCAGCCGCAGCTCGGCCTGATGGAGACCGACTGGGCCGAAAACCGCGCCAAGATTCCGCAAGACATCATCCGCTCGACCATCGGCAAGCTGTTCGACAACCTGTATTCGACCGGCGAGCGCGACAAATTCCGCACCCGGGTCGAGCGCAACGCCGCTGGCGGCAGCGAAATCTACATCAGCCACCGCGGCATGGTCGAGGTCTACACCACCGACCGCAAGGACAACACCGTCTGGCAGCCACGCCCAGCCGACCCGGAGCTGGAGGCTGAATTTCTGCGCCGCCTGATGGTCAAGCTGGGGGTGAGCCAGGAACAGGCCAAGGCCACGATGGCTGCCCAGGCCAATCCGCCGGTGGCCCGCGTCGAAACGGTGGATGGGATGCCCGCCGTCGTCATCGACGAAAACTTCGACCGTGCTTGGCGGCGTGTGGGCTTGAGTCTCGATCGCAGCGGCTTCACCGTCGAAGACCGCAACCGCGCCGAGGGCATGTACTTCGTGCGCTACGTGCCGCCCGACGAAGGCAGTGCGGGCAAAGAGCCCGGCTTTTTCGGGCGTATCACCGGCTGGTTCAGCCGCTCGGATTCGAGCACCAGCGCAACCGCGCGTTACCGCATCCGGGTCGCCACCAGCGGCGAGCGCAGCACCGTCACCGTGCTCGACGCCAATGGCCAACCCGATCGTTCGCCCGC
>NZ_CALIND010000034.1:0-4078 GCF_938045175.1 uncultured Tepidimonas sp. | reverse complement strand
GATCCGCTCTTGCGTCCAGCGCATGAGGTCGCTCGTCAAAGGCGACTCGGGCGCCACCAGCGACAGGTGATCCAGTCCGAAATAGCGACGGTACTCCAGCACTTGCCCAGCACGGCAGCGACGGGTCACGAACTGCTGCTGAAGTTCTGGCAGTACCAGCGGATCGGCCAAGCCTTGCGCGATCAGCAGCGGCTGCGAGATGGAGCGGTCCGGCGTGTTTTCAGCCAGCCGGGCACCAAGTGTTAGCGGCGGTCAGGATCCGCACTTATTCGGCGGTGAGGACGCGGTTTTGAGTTTGAGCCGGCGGCCGGTCCGACCAGTAGCAAGGGCCCCGAAGGGCCCTGGTGGATGAGATGAGGACGCCGCCGACGAGGGCGGCGGCGTTATTCGGCGGCGTCAGAACGGTTCACTCGAGTCGGCGGAGGACGTCGGCGTATCGCACGCGAGTTGATCGCGCCAGGCCTGTTGGATCTGCGGACCGTAGAGGCCCCAGAGCTGCTCACTCAATGTCTGCAGGCACTCGAAGACCGCCAACGCCTGCTCGGGCGTCCAGTGTGTCGGCAGCACCGACGCGGCGACCCGACGTGTCGTCACGGCTTGGCCTTGCGGGAGGCGGCGCCGGCCTTGGACGCGCGCTGGCGCGTGCGTGCGGCCAGCCGCTCCTGGGCCTCCTTGGCCCGGTAGGAGTCGCCCTCGATGCGCACGACCTCGGCGCGGTGCATGAGTCTGTCGACCAGCGAGACGACGCAGGCGGCGTTGGGGAACACCTCGCCCCAGTCGGCGAACGCTTTGTTGGTCGTGACCACCGTGCTCTTGTGCTGGTAGCGACGACTCACCAGCTCGAACAGCAGGTCGGCGTGGCGGTTCGAGTAGGAGAGGTAGCCGACCTCGTCGATCAGCAACAAGTCGGGCGCGGCGTAATGACGCAGCCGGCGACGCAGGGTCGAGTCGCTGTCCAGGGCTGCCAGGTCACCCAGCAACTGGCCGGCAGTGACGAACAGGACCGTGTGACCGGCCAGCACGGCCTGGTAGCCGAGGTTGCAGGCGCACATGGTCTTGCCCACGCCGTTGGGGCCGACGAGCACGACGTTGGTGGCGTCGGCGAGGAACTGCAGGGCCATGAGGTCTTCCACGGCGCCGCGATCGATCTGCGCAGGCCAGCTCCAGTCGAAGTCGGCCAGCGGCTTGAACTGCCCGATGTGGGCCTCGCGCAGGCGGCGCTCCAGGCTGCGGCGGCTGCGCTCCTGGGTCTCCCAGTCCAGCCACTGCGCCACGCGTGAGGCGGCCTCGGGATCGGCCATCACGTCGGCCCAGTGGGCCAGCAGGCCATGCAGGCGCAGCTCGGTGGCTCGGGTGCGCAATTCGGCGGCTTGGGTCGGCATGGGCGCGTTCACGGCAGTTCTCCTTCGTCCGCCGGGACGATTCGGTCGTAGCTGGCCAGGGCGTGCGAGCGCACGGGCGCGTCGCGACGGGCGACGTCCTCGCTCAGATGCAGGGCCGTGGGCGGGGGCAGCCCCTGCTCCTCGCGGGCGCGCTCCAGCGCCAGCCGCACGGCGTTCGGATGCGGCACGCCCTGGGCGAGCGCGCTGTCGATGGCCGCCTGCAGCGCCGAGGCGCCATAGCGGTCGAGCAGGCGCAGCAGTGCTGCGGTGATGGAGCCCAGGTTCTCGCCGCGCTCGGCGGCCTTGGCAAGCAGCACAGACGCGGCCGGCACCGCGCGGCTGACTCGGTCCACACCCCGGTGCCCACGCGAGCGGCCCTTGTGCTGCACGAGCGCATCGATGTGGGCGGCGTCCTCGATCTGCGCGCCCGCGTCGTAGCTGCGAACGTGCCGGGCAATCTCGGTCGCGCCGTCGAACACGCGCACGCACGCCGGGTCGGCGAGCACGGCCAGGGTGCGCTGCACGTGGGTGTGCGGCACCGAGTAGTCGTTGAGGTCGAAGCGCACGTAGGGCGTCTTGCCCACCTGCACGGCCACGCGCTCGCCCAGGGGATAGTCCTGCGCGGGCAGCGCCAGCAGGCTCGCGCGCTCGGCCTCGAAGGCCTGGCGCACGCTCAAGGCGCCGTCCTCGGGCCAGCGCCGATCCGAGGCGAGCCCCTCGCACCAACGGCGCGCCTGCGCGTTGAGGTCATCCAGGTCGGCGAACTCGCGTGCCGCGAAGAAGGACTCGCGGATGTAGCGGATGCTGCGTTCGACCCGACCCTTCTCGTTGCCGCGGGCCACGGCGACCGGGCGCGGCTCGAAGCGGTGGTGGGCCGCGAACTTCAGCAGCTCGGGATTGAAGCGCACAGCGTCACCGATGCGCTCGAGCACGGCGCTCTTGAGGTTGTCGTAGAGCAGGACCCGGGCACAGCCGCCATAGGCGGCAAACGCCTCGACATGGCCGCGCAGGAAGCTGTCCATCCGCGCATCGAGGAAGAAGCGCAGGAAGATCCGGCGCGAGTAGCTCAGCACCATCACGAAGGCCATCAACGGCCGGCGGGCGCGCCCGACCTGCAGGTGGCCGAAGTGACCCCAGTCGACTTGGGCCTGCTCGCCCGGCAAGGTGCGCAGTCGTAGGTAAGCCTCGGCCGGGGGACGCGGGCGCAGCGTGGCCACGAGGTGGCGGAAGTGGTGGGGACTGCCGCGGTAGCCACGCTCGTGAACCATGTCGAACAGCCGCGCCGCGGTGAGCGTCGGGAACTTCACCAGCGTCTGCAGGATGAACGGCCGGAACGGGTCAATGCGGCTGGGTCGCAGCAGCGCGGTCGGCGGCGAGATGCCCGCCTGCGCGAGCACCCGCCGCACGGTGTCGCGATGCACGTGCAACTGGCGCGCGATGGTGCCCACGCGCCAGTGTTCGGTCTCGTGCAGGCGCAGGATCTGTGCGCTCATGTCGGTTGAGATGACCAAGACGGCTCCTTCGAAGAACTTCAAGGACAGGCATCGACCACGCGGGCAGGCCAGCGCCGCAGGCCGTGACGCACGAACCCCTGGCGCACCCAGGGCGACAGCGGCACGCCACAGCGCCGGCAGCGCGGCCTGATCTGCTGCGCCTGTTCAGCGGTGGCGTTCACCGCGTGGTCGGGCTCGTTCACGGTCAGTGGAGCAGCAGGCACCACGGCACGCCAACCCTGATGCGTCACGAAGTGGTGGGTGCGGCCAGCGGCAATGGCGCCGTGTTCGTCCTTGCCCTCGCGCTGGCGCTGGCGCCAGCGCCGGGAGCGCTCGGCATGGGCCAGTCGGCCAGCGCGGCTGCGCTGATAGCGCCGTGCCGCTGCGCGCTGCGCCTCGCGGCGGGCCGCGCCGGAGCAGGCTCGGCCGCAATAGCGCTGGCCACGATCGCAGCGGCTGCACAGCAGCACCTGCACACTGCAGCGCGCGCACACGAACAGACGGGCGGGATGGTCGACGGCCAGGCTCCCCGGAACGGCTCCCGGGGAACGCCAATGGCCGGCTGCATGCAGCGTGTATGGCCGCGTGCCGCGGCATACACTGCGCTTGCATCCCGCTAATTGGCGCGGTTGTAGGGCACGGCGTCCGGGCTTTAGCTGCCACGCGATGGGCCGGCACCGTGCCCGCCTACCACTCGGGCACGGCGAGGTTCTACCTCACCGCCGGCCCCCCAGCACGCGGATCCAGAGCCCCTGATCGCGCCGCCGCCAGGCGGGCGCCCTGCAGGGCGCCCGCCTGGCCCTCAGCTCACGCGCAACGACGGCCACCGCCGATCGCGCTTCCCATCCTCACTTGCGATTGGCCCTTACCAGGGCTCAATGCAAAACCGCGTCCTCGCCGCCGAATAAGCGCGCTTCCTGACCGCCGTTCACATCACCGCAGGCACGAACGTACACTCAATCGCACTCACACCAATTCATACATTGTAGCTGATGGATGGACCCATGCCACAGGCGGCCAAACCGCCTCCCAACCAGCGGCGCAGATCGCCGAGCACGGCGTCGGGAGATGAATTCCCTTTCCGAATATTGCTGACCGTCGCGTAGCGTGTCGCCTGAAAGGTTCTCATGGGTAAGACTCTCCACAGCCGACACAACACCATCTTCCTGGACATGCTCAGGGGCCTGCGCGAGCGGAAGCGGT
>NZ_CALIND010000033.1:0-14374 GCF_938045175.1 uncultured Tepidimonas sp. | reverse complement strand
AGGGTGACCCCGGCCACGAAGAGATGCCAGAAATCGCTGATGAAATCGCTCATGATGATGCTCTCCTGTCAGGGCTCACTCGTCCTGGAACGGCAGCCGTGCCGCTTCCTCGAACCGGGCCCGGTTTTTCTTGGACCAGGCCCATGCCCAGATGCCGACGAAAGTCACGAGGCTCAGCACCGTGACGATGACGCGCAGGTCATTGACGTCCATGGTCGGCCTCCGTCATTGCTGGGTCACGGTGCTGGGCGCATCGGCCTGTGCCGCCTGCGCTGCCTGGGGCTTGGCCAGCTTGTCCCACGAGCGCGCGGTGCCCAATCCCTGCAGGTACGCAATCAGCGCCTCCATTTCGGTCTTACCCTGCACCTCCTCGACCGCCTTGGCGATCTCTTCATCCGTGTAGGGCACGCCCAGCTTGCGCAGCGCCTGCATCTTGGCGGGCAGCGACTCGGCGTCCACCGTGCGGCGCTCCAGCCACGGGTAGGCGGGCATGTTGGACTCGGGCACCAAGTCGCGCGGGTTGATCAGGTGCACCCGGTGCCACTCGTCCGAGTAGCGGCCGCCCACGCGCGCCAGATCCGGACCCGTACGCTTGGAGCCCCACTGGAACGGGTGGTCGTAGACGAACTCACCCGCGACCGAGTACGGGCCATAGCGCAGCGTCTCGGCATGGAACGGACGCACCATCTGCGAATGGCAGACATAGCAACCCTCGCGCACGTAGATGTCGCGCCCGGCCAGTTGCAGCGCCGGGTAGGGCTTGACGCCCTCGATCGGCTTGGTGGTCGAGTGCTGGAAAAACAGCGGGACGATCTCTACCAACCCCCCGACCGATACCACCAGCGTGATGAGGACGATCATGAGGAAATTGTTGGTCTCGATGCGCTCGTGACCGCTGGGCTTGTGGTCTTGTGCAGCCATGGTGTTTCCCTTTCCTCCATCAGTGAGCCGGGGCGGGGATGGCCACGGGCTCGATCTTGCCCTGCGTGGCGGTCTTCCAGACGTTCCACGCCATCACGAACATGCCAGCCAGGTACAGCACGCCACCCAGCAAGCGGATCACATAGAACGGATAGCTGGCCTTGACGGACTCGACGAAGGTGTAGGTCAGCGACCCATCGGGGTTGACGGCACGCCACATCAGGCCCTGCATGACGCCGGCGATCCACATGGCGGCGATGTAGAGCACGATGCCGATGGTGGCGACCCAGAAGTGCAGCTCGATGGCCTTGACGCTGTACATCTGCTTTTGCCCAAACAGGCGCGGAATCAGGTAGTACATCGAGCCCATGGTCACCAAGCCCACCCAGCCCAGGGCACCGGAGTGCACGTGGCCGATGGTCCAGTCGGTGTAGTGGCTCAGGGCGTTGACGGTCTTGATCGACATCATCGGTCCTTCGAACGTGGACATGCCGTAGAACGACAGCGACACGATCAGGAAGCGCAGGATCGGGTCATCACGCAGCTTGTGCCACGCGCCGGACAGCGTCATGATGCCGTTGATCATGCCGCCCCAGGACGGCGCGAGCAGGATGAGCGAGAACACCATGCCCAGCGACTGCGCCCAGTCGGGCAGCGCGGTGTAGTGCAGGTGGTGCGGACCCGCCCACATGTAGGTGAAGATCAACGCCCAGAAGTGCACGATCGACAGCCGGTAGCTGTAGACGGGGCGCTCGGCCTGCTTGGGGATGAAGTAGTACATCATGCCCAGGAAGCCGGCCGTGAGGAAAAAGCCCACGGCGTTGTGGCCGTACCACCACTGCACCATGGCGTCTTGCACCCCGGCGTAGGCGGAATAGGACTTCCAGAAGCTCACCGGGATGGCCGCGCTGTTGACGATGTGCAGCATGGCCACGGCGATGATGAAGGCGCCATAGAACCAGTTGGCCACGTAGATGTGGCGCACCTTACGGGTGCCGATGGTGCCGAAGAAGACCACCGCGAAGGCCACCCAAACGGCTGCGATCAGCAGGTCAATAGGCCATTCGAGTTCCGCGTACTCCTTGCCGCTGGTGATGCCCAGGGGCAGAGTGATCGCGGCCAGCACGATGACCGCCTGCCAGCCCCAGAACGTGAACGAGGCCAACGCCGGCGCGAACAGAGTGGTCTGGCAAGTGCGCTGCACCACATAGTACGCGGTGGCGAACAGGGCACTGCCGCCAAAGGCGAAGATCACCGCGTTGGTGTGCAGCGGTCGCAAGCGGCTGTACGTCAGGTACTCGATGCCGAAGTTGAGCTCGGGCCACGCCAGCTGGGCGGCAATGATGACGCCGACCAGAAAGCCGACGATGCCCCAGACCACGGTCATGATGGCGAACTGCCGCACGACCTTGTCGTTGTAGACCCCTCCGTGGGATCCCGCAGTGGTTGCAGACATAGGAACACTCCTGTTGAGAAAATCTTTCGCGCGCAGTATCCGGGACGAGGCCTTGCGCGCCCTTGACTTAAGTCAATCCTGGCGCAGGATGCGCTCGCCCTCGCGCTCGATGTTGTCGAACTGGCCAGACTGCAGCGCCCACCAGAACACGCCGATGATGAGCAGCACGAGCACGACCGACAGGGGAATGAGCAGGTACAAGATTTCCATGGTGGGGGGCGTCGTCAGACAGGGGTGGGGGTGGGAGCGGCAACGGCGGGGAGGCCGTTGGAGAGTGCCTTGGCCACCATGCGCGACAGCCGCATGGCATTGCCGATGACGAGCAAGGAACTGGCCGCCATCCCCAGGCCTGCCGCCCAAGGAGGCATCCAGCCCACCAAGGCCAACGGCACGCTGATGGCGTTGTAGCCGGCGGCCCAGGCCAGATTTTGGCGCACGATGCGCATCGTCGCGCGCGCCTGCTCGACCACGAACACGACGTCGCTGAGCCGACCACTTTGCACCACGAAATCGGCCCGGGTCTGCGTCAACGGCGCGCCATGCCCCAGCGCAAACGACACGTCGGCGCGGGCGAGCACCGGCCCGTCGTTGAGTCCGTCGCCCACCATCGCCACTCGGTGCCCCCCCGCCTGCCAGCGGGCGACTTGTTCGAGCTTGCGCTCGGGGCTGGCCTCGGCGACCACGGTGTCGATCCCCAGCGGACGAGCTACGCGCAGCGCCGCCCCGAGCCGGTCACCCGACAGCAAGTGCACCCGCAAACCAAGTGCGCGCAGCCGCTCGATCGCTGCACGCGCATCGGGGCGCACCCCTTCGTCCAGCACGAATGTCGCCACCCAGCCATGCGCATCGGCCAGATACGCACACGGCATGTCGGCGACGCTGCGCCCGGCCTGAACCAACGCGGCCTCGTCCAACCCGCAGTGCGCGGCCGACCCCAAGCGCCACTCGTGCCCCTCGGTGTCGCGGGCGGTCAACCCGCGCCCTGGGGTTTCCGCCACCTCCAGCAGCGGCGCCGGGCCATCGCCGGCGGCGGTGTCTTCGAACCGCGCCACCAGGGCGCGCGACACCGGGTGCAGCGAAGCGCGGGCCAGAGGCGCGGCCGCGCGCAGGGCACGCTCGACCGTCCAGCCGTCGCGCACGCGCACTTCGCGCACCACCACGCGGTCTTGCGTCAGGGTGCCGGTCTTGTCGAATACCACGGTATCGACGGCGGCCAGCGCCTCGAAGGCTTGCAGGCGCCGCGTCAAGATGCCGCGCCGCGCCAGCGCCCCTGCCGAGGCCAACATGGCGGCTGGCGTGGCCAGCGACAAGGCGCACGGACAGGTGACGATGAGCACCGCCACCGCAGTGGCCACCGCGCGGTGCGGATCGACGCTCCACCACAGCAGGGCCGACAGGGCGGCGGCCAGCAACACCAGCCCCAAGAACGGAGCGGCGATGCGGTCCGCCAGCCGCGCCAGGCGCGGTTTTTCGGTGCTCGCCTGCTCCATGAGCGAGACGATTTGCGCAAACCGCGTGTCGCGGCCCAGGCGGTCGATGCGCACGCGCACGGTGCCGCCGAGGTTGTAGCTACCGGCAACGACCGCGCCACCCCGGCGGCGCGTGATGGGATGCGACTCGCCAGTCAGCAGCGCCTCGTCCACGGTGGCAGCGTCGCTGAGCACTGTGCCGTCACCCGGAAACGCTTGTCCCGCTTCGACGCGAACCACGTCACCCACCTGCAAACGCTTGAGGGAGACGCGCTCGACCGTGCCGTCGGGGCGCTCCCGTTCGCACTGCTCGGGCAGGCGATTCATGAGCGCGTCGAGCGCGCCGGCCGTGCGGTCGCGCAACTTGAGCTCCAAGTAGCGTCCGCCGAGCAGAAAGAAGACGAACATGGTGAGCGAATCGAACCAGATGTCCTGCCCCCAAGGCCCGGTCGGGTCGAACGTGGCCAAGCTGCTGGCGACGAACGTGACCAAAATGCCGATCGACACCGGCGTGTCCATGCCGATGCGCCCCTGCCGGAGATCGCGCCACGCGCTGGCAAAAAACGGCCCGCTGGCAAACAGCATCACGGGCAAACTGAGCACCCACGACGCCCAGCGCAACAGTTGCACGATGTCGGCGGGAATTTCCCCCGGCGCGGTGACGTACTCCGGCCAGGTGTACATCATCACCTGCATCATGCAAAAACCGGCGACGAAGAGCCGCCACAGGGCCTGGCGGGTTTCCTTCACCCGCTCGCTCACGCCCAGCGCCTGCTGCATCGGCAGCAGCCGGTAGCCGGTGCGGCCGACGGCCTGCGCCAGCTCGGACAAACGGGTACGCGCCGGATCCCAGCGCAGCGTCAGGCGCCGAGTGGCAGCATGGACTTGCGCCTCGAGCACACCGGGGCAGCGCGCCAGGGCAGACTCCACCGTATCGGCGCACGCCGCGCAGTACATGCCTTGCACCATCAGGACCGACTCGTTGACGAAACCGTCGTCGGCCTCGCTTGCCTGGGTGAATGCCTGTTGCTCCAGGGGGTCGTCGAGCACCGCAAAATCGTCGGCCACCACGAGCGGCCCTCGGTGCTCACCGAGTAAATGCGACGTCCCGTCCGCCTGCACAACGGATGCAGGTACATGATCCGCGGAAGGCGCAACTCCAGACATGCGCGGAGCTTACGGAAATGACATCAACCTTGGTTTGATTAGTGTCAAATGACGAATCGGGGTTAACCCCCACCGCGTTCGATTCGCGTCGCTTGGCGCGTCTGCGGTACCACGTCGGTACGGATCAAGCCCTCCAAGCGGGACAGATAGGGGGTGATCGCCCGCGCCGCTTCGGACTCGATCTGGCGGTACAGCTGCAGCACTTCCCTCCCCAGCGGGGTCAGTTGGGCACCGCGCGCTTGCCCTCCCCCCCGGTGCTTGGCGACCAAAGGGCCAACGAAATGCTGGTTCATGGCATGGACCAACGTCCAGGCGCGCTGATAACTCATGTCCAACCGACGTGCGGCTTGGGCGATCGAGCCGCACTCGTCGATCAGCGCGAGCAGCTGCGCCTTGCCAGGTCCGATGGCGATCGCGTGTTTGACCTGAATGCGAAAGCGCGGGCGGTCCGAACCGTCCGCCGCTGCAAGGAGTTGAGATGTCATGGCAGTGCAGCCCCCCATATGCACGTCCGATTTTATGGTTATACTTAGCTGTAGATATCGCCTACAGGAGATATTGGATGAACCACGCTCGCGCCGACGCGTCTGTCGTCCGATGCTCGGGTGCCACGGTTTCCCTCCACCGCCGCGCCTTCGTGCAATGGGCCGCCGCCACGCTGGCCATAGCCTCTCCCGTCGCGGCACGCGCCCAATCGCCCACCGCTTTGACGGTGGCCGCGGCGTCGGATTTGAAGTTCGCGCTCGAGGAGGTGGGTGTGATCTTTGAGCGCCAGACGGGGTACAAAGTGCGGTTGGTGCTGGGGTCTTCGGGCAATTTTTACTCACAGATTCTGCAAGGCGCGCCGTTTCATGTATTCATGTCGGCCGATGAGGGGTTCGTCTTCAAGCTGGCCGATGCGGGCAAAACGCGCGACCGCGGTCGGCTCTACGCCTACGGGCGCATCGGGATCATGGTTCCACACGGCTCGCCGCTCAAAGCCGATGGCAGCCTCAAGGATTTGGGCGCTGCCCTGCGTGATGGCCGGCTCAAAAAATTTGCCATTGCCAACCCGGAGCATGCGCCCTACGGAATGCGGGCGCGCGAAGCGCTGCAGCACGCCGGACTGTGGTCTGAGATCCAGCCGTTTCTCGTGCTGGGTGAAAACATCTCGCAGACGGCGCAGTTTGCCACTTCTGGCAGCACTCAGGGCGGCATCATCGCACTGTCGCTGGCGTTGGCGCCCCAGGTGGCGCGCACCGGGTCTTTCGACCTGATCCCAGCCCAGTGGCATCAGCCGCTGGCGCAACGCATGGCGGTCATCACCGGGGCGCCGCCGCAAGCGGATGCGTTCTACGATTTCATCGCGTCGCCCGCCGCACAGGCAATCATGAAGCGATACGGTTTCGAAATGCCCCGCTGAACGCCAGTTCGGAGGCAGGATGGATTGGCAGGCGTTGACCCTATCGCTGGAGTTGGCGACGGCTACTCTGCTCGTGCTGCTGCCCGTGGGACTATGGCTGGGTCGTTGGTTGGCGTATCGCCAGTTTGCGGGCAAGGTACTGATCGAAGCGGCCGTGGTGCTGCCCCTGGTTTTGCCACCCACGGTGCTGGGCTACTACCTCTTGGTGGGGTTGGGCGGCGCGTCGCCTATCGGGCGCTGGGCGCAGGAGACATGGGGTGTCGCGCTGACGTTCAATTTTCTAGGGCTGCTCATCGCCTCGATCGTTTTCAATATTCCGTTCATCGTGCAGCCGATACAGCGCGCCTTCGAGTCGATCGATCCGCGGCTGATCGAGGCCGCGCACGTCAGCGGTTTGGGGACGTGGTCGACACTGTGGCGGGTGGAACTTCCGCTGGCGTGGCCGGGTATCCTTTCGGCGTGCATCTTGACGTTCGTGCACACCCTGGGTGAGTTTGGCGTGGTGTTGATGATGGGCGGCAACATCCCGGGCGAGACCAAGACCATCGCGATTGCGATCTACGACCGCGTGCAGGCGTTCGACCTGGAGAATGCCAATCGCATGGCGGGACTGCTCTTTTTGCTCTCCTTGGTGGCCGTGGCGGCCTCTTTCGTGGCCACTGCGCGCTTGACGCGCGCCCGCGGGGAGCGCCAGTCATGAGCGCAGCGTCCGTGTCTCACGATGCGCACGGAGCGTATGCCCTTGCTGCCTCGCAGGCGGCAGCAACGCAAGGCCTGTGGGTCGAGGTACAGCAAGATCGACCGATGCGCGTGCACGCCCGGCTGCACTGCCCGCCCGGCGAGCTGCTGGCCCTGGTGGGGCGCTCGGGTGCGGGCAAGACGTCGCTGCTGCGCATCCTGGCCGGGTTGCTGCGCCCTAGCGAGGGCCACGTGGCCGTGGATGGCCAGGTGTGGTGCGACACGCAGGCTGGCATCCACCTGCCGCCGCAGCAGCGCCGCGTCGGCTTGATGTTTCAGCACTATGCCCTCATGCCGCACCTGAGCGCACTGGACAACGTGGCGCTGGCGCTGTTGCATCTGCCGCGGGCGCAGCGCCTGGCGCAGGCACGGCAGTGGCTGGACCGGGTACAGCTGACGCGCGAGCAGCAGGCGCGCCGCCCCGCAGCCCTGTCCGGGGGGCAACAGCAACGCGTCGCGCTGGCGCGCGCGCTGGCGCGCGCGCCGCGGCTGCTGCTGCTCGACGAGCCGTTTTCCGCCGTGGACCAGTTGCTGCGCCAGGAGCTCTACCGCACGCTGGCCGACGTGCGCGCCGACCTGCACATCCCCATCGTGCTGGTCACCCACGATTTGCAGGAGGCCCGCCACCTGGCCGACACGCTGGCCGTCATGGATGGCGGCGAGGTGCTGCAACAAGGCAGCCCGGCGCGCCTGTACCGCAGCCCGCGCAACGCCCGCGTGGCCGACCTGCTGGGGGTACAAAACCGCTTTCAGGGCGTGTGGCTGGGCCCGTGCGAGGACCAACCTGGCATGGGCTGGCTGGGCTGGCTGCCCGACGACAGCGACGCCGACGCCCCCGTACGGCGCCTGCGCGTGCCTGACAAGGGCCGGATCCCCGCGGGTCAGCGGGTCAGTTGGATCATCCAGGCCGACGGGCTGCACCTGCTCGATGCGCCGGTCGCCCCTGGCAACCCCAGCGTGCTGTGTGCCCAGGTCGCCGAGCTGCGCTACCTGGGCGACTTGTCGCTGGCGACCCTGACGCTGACCGAGGTGCCGGGCACGCGGCTGCGCCTGACGCTGGCCGGGGCGCAACGCACGGGGCTGAAGCAGGGCCAGCGGTTGTGCGTGCGGCTGGATCCCGATTGGGTGCACGTCATGCCCACGCGGCGCCCCTGAGACGCGGACACGCGCGCTCTGCGCGGCGCTTGACGTGGGTCAAATCGGTGACGGGCGGCGCGGTTACGCTGGCGCTGTCTCAAAAAACGGATGAGGAGTCACCCATGTACCAACGCATTCTGGTAGCCACCGATGGCTCGGAGCTGTCGGACCGTGCCGTCGATCACGCCATCGCCCTGGCCGACCTGACCGGTGCCGAGCTGGTGGCGCTGCGCGTGGTGCCGCGCTACCCACAGACCTACTTCGAAGGGGGGGTGGCGCTGGGCACGGCCGAGGTGCGCCAGATCGAAAAGCAATGGGAAGACGAAGCGCGCGCGACGGTGCAGGCGGTCAAGACCCGGGCCCAGCCGCGGCAGGTCAAGGTCAAGCCCCTCACGGTCAAGTCGGACCTGGTCGCCGAAGCCATCATCGCTGCGGCCAAGCGCCACAAATGCGACCTGATCGTGATGGCCTCGCACGGGCGCCGGGGGCTCAAGCGCCTGCTGCTGGGCAGCGAGACGCAACAGGTGTTGACGCACTCCCACACGCCCGTGTTGGTGCTGCGCTGACGGCACGCGGGGCGCTTCAAGCAGTGAAGGTGTCGCGCCAACGCTCGCGCAGCAGGTTCTTTTGCACCTTGCCCATCGCGTTGCGCGGCAGCTCGTCCACGATCACGCAGCGCTTGGGGATTTTATAGTTGGCCAGCCGCGTGCGCAGCGCCGCCAGGATCGCCTCCGGGTCGGGCTGGGCGCCGGGGCGGGGAATCACCAACGCGACCCCGACTTCGCCGAAATCGGGGTGCGGCACGCCGATCACCGCGCTCTCGGCCACGCCGGGCAGCTCGTTGATGGCGCCCTCGACCTCGGCCGGGTAGACGTTGTAGCCGCCGCTGATGATCAAATCCTTGCTGCGCCCAACCAGCGTCAGATACCCGCGCGCGTCGACGAAGCCAACGTCGCCCGTGCGAAACCAGCCATCGGCGGTGAACTCGGCACGCGTCTTGTCGGGCAGGCGCCAGTAGCCCTGAAAGACGCTGGGGCCGCGCACCTGCACGCCGCCCACGTCACCCACCGGCAACGGGCGGTCGTCGTCGCCCGCGATGCGCAACGCCACCCCGGGCAGCGGAAAACCCACCGTGCCGGCGCGGCGTTCGGCCTGCCCGCCATAGCGCGGATCCGGCCCATACGGGTTGGAAGTCAGCATGAGGGTCTCGCTCATGCCGTATCGCTCCAGGATAGTGTGGCCGGTGCGCGCCTGCCAGGCGTGGAAGGTCTCGGTCAGCAGCGGGGCCGAGCCGGAGATGAACAGCCGCATGGACGCGCAGCGCTCGGGCGTGAGGTCTGGCTCGGCCAACAAGCGGGTGTAGAGCGTGGGCACGCCCATGAAGACCGTGGCGCGCGGCAACCAGCCCAGCACGGTGCGCGCATCGAACCGGGCCGCCCACAGCATGGGGCTGCCGTTGAGCAGCGCGCCATGCACCGCCACGAACAGCCCATGCACGTGAAACGTGGGCAGCACGTGGATGAGCACGTCACCCGCACGCCAGCCCCAATAGTCGTGCAACACCTGAGCATTGGCCAACAGGTTGCCGTGCGTGAGCATGGCGCCCTTGCTGCGCCCCGTGGTGCCGCTGGTGTAGATGATGGAGGCCAGCGCCTGCGCGCCCACCGCCACCGGACCCTGTTCGTCCGACTGGTGCGCCGCGCGCTCCAGCAGCGTGCCACTGCGATCGGCACCCAGCGTGAACACCGCGCGCGCACCGGCCCGGAAGGCGAGCTTGCTGACCCACCCGAAGCGCTCGGGCACGCACACCACGACTGCCGGTTCGGCATCGGCGATGAAGGATTCGACTTCTGCCGGCTGGTAAGCGGTGTTGAGCGGCACGTAGACGTGACCGGCGCGCAGCGTCGCCAAGTACAGCATGAGCGCCTCGACCGACTTGTCGACCTGCGCCACCACACGAGACGCGGGCGGCAAATCGAGGCTGGCCAACAGGTTGGCAATCATGGCGCTGCCCCGGTCGAGGTCGCGCCAGGTGTAGACCAGGCCATCGCCGGTCTCGATGGCCCAGGCATCCCCGTCCGCCGGAAAGGCCGCACGCAGGGCGTCGTACAGATTGGTCATGGTCATGGTCATCGAGCAGCCCGGCGCGCCCAGAACCACAGAACCACGCCCGCCAGCACCATCGGCAGGCTCAGCCACTGCCCCATGCTCAAGCCCAGCGACAGCAGGCCCAGGTGGGCGTCGGGTTCACGAAAATACTCCGCCGCGAATCGCAGCAGCCCATAGCCCGTCAGAAAGGCCGCCGAGACCTCGCCCAGGCGGCGCGGCTGGCGCGCGTAGAGCCACAGCAGCACGAACAACAACACCCCTTCCAGCACCGCCTGATACAGCTGCGAGGGGTGTCGCGGCAAGGGGCCAGCGCCCGGGAACACCATCGCCCACGGCAGGTCCGGACTGGCCACCCGACCCCAAAGCTCACCGTTGATGAAGTTGCCGATGCGCCCGGCCGCCAGCCCCGTCGGCACGCACGGCGCGATAAAGTCCATGACTTGCAGCCACGGCCGCCCGTGCCGACGCGCCCACAGGGCCAGCGCGATCAGCACCCCGAGCAGCCCACCGTGAAAGCTCATCCCCCCCTGCCAGACGGCAAAAATCTGCAGCGGATCGGCCAAATAGTCGAGCGGCTTGTAGAACAGCACGTAGCCCAGCCGCCCGCCCAGGATCACCCCGAGCACGCCCCAAAACAGCATGTCCTCCACGTCACGCGGCTGCCAGCCCAGGCTGCGGTAGGGTTCGTGCCGCAGGCGCCGCCGCCCCAACCAGACGAACAGCGCAAAACCGACCAGGTACATCAACCCGTACCAGTGCACGGCCAGCGGGCCAATGCGCACCGCCACGGGGTCCCAGCCCGGATGCATCAACATCCCCGGCCTCCTGTCGCGAACGGGTTTGGGCACCGGGGCGGTTCCGCGCTACCATGACGCGCAGACCCGAACCACAACGACCCACAACCAACCTGACGGGAGTCACCATGCCCACCACGATTGCGGACAAGGCGCCACGCGAACGCCGCCGGGACACGGCGTTGCGCGACATCTTCGAGGATGCTTACGAACGTTGTCTGCCCTTCCTCGATCCGCAGCGCGGCATTCGGGGGGTTCCCATGGTGCATCAGGCCATCCTGACCCTGCGCGAGCACTACCCCCATTTGGACATGCTGCAAGTGTACGTGCTGGTGCAGGCGCTGCAGCGCACCCACCAGGCGCGTCGGCGCCAGAACCACACCGACGCCGGATGACGGCGGCAGCGGCCGCTCAGTCCAGCCGGCTGAGGTCACGCACCGCTCCCTTGTCGGCCGACATGGCCAGCATCGCGTAGGCCTTGAGTGCGGCCGACACCTTGCGGGCGCGCGGCTGCGCGGGCTTCCAGCCCTTGGCGTCCTGCTCGGCACGCCGGCGGGCCAGCTCTTCGTCGCTGACCAGCAGCTCGATCGAGCGCCCGGTGACGTCGATGCGAATGCGGTCGCCGTCGCGCACCAAGCCGATGGTGCCGCCCGCCGCCGCCTCGGGCGAGACATGCCCAATCGACAGCCCCGAGGTGCCGCCCGAGAAGCGCCCGTCGGTCAGCAAGGCGCACACCTTGCCCAAGCCCTTGGACTTGAGGTAGGACGTCGGGTAGAGCATCTCTTGCATGCCCGGCCCGCCGCGCGGCCCCTCGTAGCGAATCACGACCACGTCCCCCGGGCGGATCTGGTCGCCCAAGATCGCTTCGACCGCCGCATCCTGGCTCTCGAACACGCGCGCCGGCCCCTCGAAGACGCGCAGCACCGAGGTCGGTACGCTGGTCGTGTAGCGCAGCTGCTCGACCTCGAACATGCTCTCGTCGATGCCCGCCGTCTTGACGATACAGCCATCGACCGCCAGGTTGCCATAGAGCACGGCCAGCCCGCCATCGCGGGAATAGGCGTGCTCGACGCTGCGAATGCAGCCCGAGCGGCGGTCCAAGTCCAGCGACGGCCAACGCGTGTCCTGGCTGAACGGCGTCTGGGTCGGAATGCCGGCGGGTCCCGCGCGGTAGAAGGTTTGCACCGCCTCACTGGGCTGACGCATCACGTCCCAGGCGTCGAGGGCGTCTTTGAGCGTGGCGCTGTGTACCGTGGGAACGTCGGTGTGCAGCAAGCCAGCGCGGTCGAGCTCGCCCAGTATGCCCATGATGCCACCGGCGCGGTGCACATCTTCGATGTGGTACTTGTTGGTGTTGGGCGCCACTTTGCACAGGGTGGGCACGCGGCGCGACAGGCGGTCGATGTCGGCCATGGTGAAGGGCACCTGTGCCTCCTGCGCCGCGGCCAGCAGGTGCAGCACGGTATTGGTCGAGCCGCCCATGGCGATGTCGAGCGTCATCGCGTTTTCGAAGGCACGCAAAGTGGCGATGCTGCGCGGCAGCACGCGCTCGTCATTCTGCTCGTAGTAGCGCCGTGCCAGCTCGACGATCAGGCGCCCGGCGCGCCGGAACAGCTGCTCGCGGTCGGCATGGGTGGCCAGCACCGTGCCATTGCCGGGCAGCGACAGGCCCAGCGCCTCGGTCAGGCAGTTCATCGAGTTAGCGGTGAACATGCCGGAACACGAGCCACAGGTCGGACACGCCGAGCGCTCCACCTCGGCCACCGTGGCATCGTCCACGTCGGGGTTGGCGGCCATGACCATGGCATCGACCAAATCGAGCTTTTTGATCTGCACCGTCTGCTCACCCGGCACGGCCAGGCGCACCTTGCCAGCCTCCATCGGCCCGCCCGAGACGAACACCACCGGAATGTTCAGGCGCAGCGCCGCCATCAGCATGCCGGGCGTGATCTTGTCGCAGTTGGAGATGCACACCAGCGCGTCCGCGCAGTGCGCATTGACCATGTACTCGACGCTGTCGGCGATGAGCTCACGGCTGGGCAGCGAGTACAGCATGCCATCGTGGCCCATGGCGATACCGTCGTCGACCGCAATCGTGTTGAACTCCTTGGCGACCCCGCCGGCCGCCTCGATCTCGCGAGCCACGAGTTGGCCCAAGTCCTTCAGGTGCACGTGCCCCGGCACGAACTGGGTGAACGAATTGGCCACGGCGATGATGGGTTTGTCGAAGTCGCCATCCTTCATGCCGGTGGCGCGCCACAGCGCGCGGGCGCCAGCCATGTTGCGGCCGGCGGTGGTGGTGCGGGAACGGTAGGTGGGCATGGTCACGCTCGGGTTTTGCAGTCAAGCCAAGATAACGCGGCGCTCCATCGTCCGATGGCACAGCCGCTTGGGCCGCATTGTGCCAGCAGCCGTCCTCAACGGCGCGACACGGGGGGCTTGAGCCGGTCGCGCGCCTTGGCCAGCCGCGCCGCTTTGCGCGCCTCTTCCTTTTCCACGGCCTTGCGCTGCGTATAGCCGGACCAGTCGGCCCACCACCACCAAACGGCCGCCAGACCAAAGGGGGCCAGCACCCAGCCCCAGCCCCACTGCGCCACCGGCCCGACCTCGGCCCACTTCAGGGCCAGCAACACCACCCCGACCAGCAACAAGGCCATCGTGCGTCCCTTCGAAAACCCACCGGGTGCGGCCTAGGCTCCGCGTACCGGGTCGTATCGTTTGCAACAAACTGTGACCAAACATTGTGCCCGAGGACCGCCTCATTAGAATGGAAATACCGAAACGCCGATTCCCTCAATCCACAGTGAGGACTGAAACCATGAAACACGCTCTGCTCATTCTGGCGGCAACCGCTGCCATCTCTGGCCCCGCCCTGGCCGACGAGGCCCTGGCCAAGGCCAAAAACTGCATGGCCTGCCACGCGGTGGACAAAAAGCTTGTGGGCCCGGCATACAAAGACATCGCCAAAAAGTACGCCGGCGACGCCAAGGCCGCCGACATGCTGGCCACCAAGATCCAGAAGGGCGGCGCGGGCGTGTGGGGCGCGATCCCCATGCCGGCCAACCCTCAGGTCAGCGACGCCGAGGCCAAAAAGCTGGCCACCTGGGTGTTGGGCCTGAAGTGACGGCAGTGTGCGCGTCGCCGCCGGGGCGGCCACGCGCACCTGATGAAAGGCTTGCCG
>NZ_CALIND010000032.1:0-8907 GCF_938045175.1 uncultured Tepidimonas sp. | reverse complement strand
GACATGCCAAAGGCGCCCGTGCCGATGACGAAATTGCACGCCGCAAACCACCACAGCAGCCCGGGCAGCGTGCGGGGATCATCCGGATCGGGGGTACTAGCGGCGGTGGTGGAGGAGGAGGGACGGCTCATCTACCCGCATGGTAGGCCACCCCTGCCAGGCTGGGGTGGTACGCAGGTGACGCGGGGGCGTTCGCCCCGCCACCGTCGATGTGCCACAATGCCTCAGGATCGTGTCATGGAGTGGCTGCTGCCATGTTCAAAGCCCTGCTGATCGACAAAACCGACGCTGGTTATGGCTGTACGCTGGCCGAGTTGCCCGAGGAGCGCCTACCGCCGGGCGATGTGACGGTGCGCGTGTCGCACTCGACGCTCAACTACAAGGACGCGCTGGCGATCACGGGGCGCGCGCCAGTGGTGCGGCAGTTTCCGATGGTGCCCGGCATCGATCTGGCCGGAACGGTGGAGGCGAGTGACGACCCGCGCTTCGCACCCGGCGACGCGGTGTTGCTCAATGGCTGGGGCGTGGGCGAGGTGCACTGGGGCGGTCTGGCACAGCGCGCGCGCGTCAAGGCCAATTGGTTGCAGCCCTTGCCCGCGGGACTGTCGGCGGCCGAGGCGATGGCGATCGGCACTGCCGGCTACACCGCCATGCTGTGTGTGATGGCGCTGCAGGCGCACTGGCAGGCACAGGGCGTGACGCCCGGCAGCGGTGACGTGTTGGTCACCGGCGCCGGTGGTGGCGTGGGTAGCGTGGCCATCGCGCTGCTGGCGCGTGCCGGGCACCGGGTGGTGGCCTCCACCGGTCGGCCCCATGAGGCGGATTACCTGCACGCGCTCGGCGCGGCCGACGTCATCGATCGCGCCCAGCTTTCCGCGCCGGGCAAGCCGTTGCAGAAGGAGCGCTGGATCGGCGTCGTCGATGCGGTGGGCAGCCACACGTTGGCCAACGCCTGTGCCAGCACGCGCTATGGGGGTGCGGTGGCGGCGTGCGGGCTCGCGCAGGGCATGGACTTTCCGGCGACGGTGGCGCCCTTCATTCTGCGCGGGGTCACGCTCTACGGCATCGACAGCGTCATGGCGCCGATGGCGCGGCGCCGCGAGGCATGGTCGCGGCTGGCGGCGGAGTTGGATCGGGCGGTGCTGGCGCGCATGACGCAGACCATTGGACTCGCCGACGCCATCGGCGCCGCGCACGACGTGCTCGCTGGCCGGGTGCGGGGACGGCTGCGGGTCGACGTCAACGCGTGACGGAGGCCGCCGCCGGTCCGGCGCCTTCGGCCACGGTGGCAGGCGGCGGTACGATGTGCCGGTAGGCGTGCCAAGTGGCGTGACCCAGCACGGGTCCCACCACCAGCAGCCCCAAAAAGGCGGGCAGCATCGCCAGCGCGCACAGCAGCGTGATCAGCGCGCCCCACAGCAGCATCACCCCCGGGTTTTGCAGGCAGGCCCGAAAGCTCATCAGGGCGGCCGAGACGGCGTCGGTCTGCCGATCCAGGATCATGGGGATCGAGATCGCGCTGCTGACGAAGATCAGACCGGCAAAGATCGCCCCGACGATCACATAGGTGATCAGAAACTCCAGGTTGTCCAGACTCACCAGCGCGGCCAGCATGTTTTCGTTCGAGGGCATGCTGTTCATCGTGACCGCAAAAACCACCAGCGAGGCGCGGCCCCAGAGCATTTCCAGGATCAACAGCACACCGGCGAAAATGGCCATGGTCGACAGCGTCGGACGCCAGGCCACGAGGGACGCGCGCAGCGATGGTTGCCGCCCCTGCTCCAGCGCCCGGCTGGCGTCATAGAGCCCCAGCGCCAGAAACGGCCCCAGCAGCAAAAACCCGGCGCTGAGCGCCAGTACGTAAGCGGGGGCATGCTGAAACACCTGCCACAGCGCCTGTCCCATGAGGGCGAAACACGCCCCGTAGAAAAGTCCAATACGCGGGCAGCGCCGAAAATCGCGCCACCCGAGCGCCAGCCAGCGCAGCGGGTCGCTGGGCCGCAGCGACGCCAGCGGCAGCGAAAAGACCGACTCGCGTGGGGCAGTGGCCTCGGTCGACGACGACGACGTCTCGGGCGTCGCGTCAGATTCGGGGTGCGTGACGGCCATCGGGTCCCTCCAAGCAAACCAACAGTTGATTTTTGTCAACCGGAAACGATAGGCCAGCGCGGCTGCGGCGTCCATAGCGTTTACCCGCATGTCGGCGGTGTGGGCGGCTACACTTGCGCCACCATGACCGTTCAATTCCCGCCCCCCGCCGTTGCTGCCGATGCGCTCGATACCACGCTGGCCCGCCAAGGCTATGCAGTGCTGGATGCGGCGGCCGTGCGGGCGTGGCTGGGGCTGGAGGCGGCCGCGCTGGCGGCGCTACAGCCGGCTTGGGACGACTTGCCCCCCGACCGCTACTTGAAAGACGGGGGGCGCTATCGGCGCCGTCGGCACGGCTGCTATGTGGTGGATGGCGAGCGCGTACAGCGAATGCCCGAGCGCGCGCACTACCAGCCTGTGGAATACAACGCCCTGCACGGGGGGATGTACCGCTGGTTTGCGCCGCTGACCGATGTGCTGACGGCGCAGCCCGCGTGGACGCGTCTGTTGCAGCGCACGGGAGAGGTCGCCTCGCGACTGCGCGGGGCGCAGCCCTGGTACGTCGAGGCGCACCCGTTTCGCATCGACACCACGGGGGGCATTGGTCGTCCCACGCCCGAAGGGGCGCACCGCGATGGGGTCGATCTGGTGGCCGTCTTTCTGGTGGCGCGCGAGCGCATCAAGGGGGGCGAGAGCCGCGTCTTCGAGGCCGACGGCCCCAATGGTCAGCGCTTCACCCTCACCGAGCCGTGGTCGGTACTGCTGCTCGACGATGCGCGCGTCATCCATGAGACCACGCCCATCCAGCCCGTCACCGAGGGCGAGGTGGGCTGGCGCGATACCCTGGTGTTGACCTACCGGGCAAGTGGGTTTTTGGGCGATTGACGCGCGCAGCGCGCCGGCGGTACGCCGTCACTGGGGCTGAAAGCCGCTGTCGCGAATGATGCGCGCCCATACCTCGGTGTAGGCGCGCTCGCGCTGGGCGAGTTGCTCGCCGCTCATGAATCCCACCGCCAACCCCATGGCGGTCAGCCGATCGCGCACCGTGGGCTGGGCCAGCGCCTTGGCCAGGGCGGCGCTGATCGGCTCCAGTGCCGCGCGCGGTGTGCCGGCGGGTGCGAACAGGCCGTAGTAGGGCACTTCTTCGAAGCCGGTGATGCCCAGCTCGGCCAGCGTGGGCACCTCGGGCAACAGCGCTTGGCGCGCGCGGCCCATCACGGCGACCACATGCAGCTTGCCCGCTTTGTGGTTTTCGATGAAGTCAGGGATCGAGCCCACCCCTGCGGGAATCTGGTTGCCCAGCATGTCGGCCATCATCGGCGCGCTGCCGCGGTACGGCACGGCCACGAGGTCGAGCTGCTCGCGCCGCGCCAGCGACTGCACCAGGAACTGCGGCACCGACGCCGGTGCTGGAATGCCCACGTTGGCGCGCCCACCCTGCTGGCGCACCCAGGCGATGAAGTCCCGATAGCTGCGCGCGGGCGTGGCGCCAGAGACCGCCAGCGCGTTGACGCACGTGGCAAAGCCTGCCACTGCGACGAAATCTTTGGCCGGATCGAACCCCGGGTTGCGCAGCACCTGCGGCAGGATGGAAATCGTGTGGTCGTGCGTCAGAAACAGCGTGCTGCCATCGGGGGCCGCGGCCTTGAGGGCCTGGGCGGCGATCTGCCCGCCGGCACCCGCGCGGTTTTCCACCACCACCGGCACACCCAGCGCCTCGCGCAGGGGCTCGGCCAGCAGGCGAGCGATGGCGTCCGTGCCGCCGCCGGGCGGAAAGCCCACCAGCAGTTTGACCGTGCGGCTGTCGGCCCAAACGGGCGCGGCGGGGGCTGCCAGCCCCACGGTGGCGCCGGCCAAGGCGGCGCCCAGCAGGTGGCGGCGTGTGAATCGGGACGCAGTCATCGGTGATCCTCCAAGCGACACCCGAGATGGTAACGCCGAGCGGCGCCGCTGGTCGATAATCGTGCGTACGATGTGGATCGACACCCACTGCCATCTAGACGCCCCCGAGTTCGGGCCGGATGCCCCGGCCGTGCGGGCGCAGGCGCGTGCGGCTGGCGTGGCGTGCTGTGTGCTGCCAGCGGTACAGGTGGCCAATTTCGCCACGGTGCGCGCGCTGGCGCACGCGTGGGGCGACGTGTATGCGCTGGGCATCCACCCGCTTTACGTTCCGCAGGCCAGCGACGATGACCTGGAGCGTCTCGCGCAAGCCCTGCGAGACTGGCGTGACGACCCGCAACTGGTGGCGGTGGGCGAGATTGGACTGGACTACTTCGAACCTGCCCTGTGCACCCCCGAGATGCGGACGCGTCAGCGGTATTTTTATCGCGCCCAGCTGCGGCTGGCGCAGCAGGCAGGTTTGCCCGTGATTCTGCACGTGCGCCGCGCGGTGGACGACGTGCTGGCCGGGCTGCGCGAGCAAGCCCGCGCGGGCCGGCGCTTGAGCGGTGGCATCGCGCATGCGTTCAACGGCAGCCTGGCGCAGGCGCAGGCCATGCAGGCCCTGGGGCTGCGCATCGGGGTGGGCGGGGCCGTGACGTTCGACACCGCGCGGCGGCTGCGCGCGTTGGCCAGCACCGCGCCGCTGGATGCGCTGGTGCTGGAGACCGACGCGCCCGACATCCCACCGCAGTGGCTGTACGTGCCGGCGGCCGAGCGGGCCGCGGGGCGGCCCCAGGGGCGCAACACCCCCGCCGAGTTGCCGCGCATCGGCGCCGTCTTGGCCCAGCTGCGCGGGCTGATGTCCGGCGAGCTGGCCCAGGCCACCACCGCCAATGCCTGCGCGGCGCTGCCGCGCCTGGCGGCGTGGTTGGCGCGGGAGGGCTGGGCATGATCGCGGGCGGCACCCGTTTGCAGGGCCTGCCCCCCGTCTTGGATCCCCGCACCCGACTGGTGGTGCTGGGGAGCTTCCCCGGCGCGGCGTCGCTGCGTGCTCAGCAGTACTACGCCCACCCGCACAACCAGTTCTGGACGATTCTGGGCGCCTTGTGGGGCTTGCCGCTGCGCGATTGGCCCTATGCCGACCGGCTGGCCGCGCTGCTGGAACATGGCCTGGGGTTGTGGGACGTGTACGCCGAGTGCGAGCGCGAAGGCAGCCTGGATAGCGCCATTCGCGCGCCGCGCCTCAACGACCTGGCGGCGTTGCGCCAGCACTGCCCGGCGTTGCGCGCCATTGCCCACAACGGCGGTGAAAGCTGGCGCCATGCCCATCTGACCCGCGCTTTGGGGGTGGCCGTGGAGCGGCTGCCTTCCACCAGCCCTGCCAACGCCTCCTGGAGCCTGGCGCGCAAAACCGCCGCCTGGGGCGCGGTGCTGGCTCGCCATGGCGTCCCGGTGCGGATCGCGGTAACCTCGCAAGGAGTTTGACATGGCGCCCCGAGCTGCCCCGGCTCGCCAACCGGCTGCTGCTTTGCCGCCGGTCACGCTGTCCGAAGAAGGTGGAGTGCGCCACCTGCACCTGGGCACACCGTGGATCCAAGGCAGCATGCGCATCGACCGCCCGACGGATCTGGTGCTGGAGTACGTGCAGCGCATGATGGCGTGGCTGCTGTTTGTGGAGTCCGACACCGTCCCCGCGCGTCGGGCGCTGCAGCTGGGGCTGGGGGCAGGTGCCCTTACCAAGTTTTGCCACCGTCGCCTGGGCATGGATACCACGGCCGTGGAGCTCAACCCGCAAGTGGTGGCGGCTTGCCGGACGTGGTTTCGCCTGCCGCCCGATGGCCCTGGGTTGCGGGTGGTGCTGGGCGATGCGGCGCACTGGGTGCGCCATCCGGACTGGCAGGGCACGGTGGATGCGCTGGCGGTGGATCTGTACGACCACGACGCCGGCGCGCCCGTGCTGGACAGTGCGGCGTTCTACGCCGACGCGCGCGGCCTGCTCACCCCGGACGGGTGCTTGACGGTCAACCTGTTTGGCCGGCGCGCCAGTTTGGCCCGTTCTCTCGACGCCTTGGCGCAGGTGTTCGGGCCCGAAGCGCTATGGGTTTTCAAGCCCACGCGCGAGGGTAACACCGTCGTGCTCGCCCAGCGCACACCGCAACGCCCCGCGCGCGAAGTCTTGCAGGCCCGAGCCGAGATCATCCGCAGCCGCTGGCGTCTGCCCGCCCCCCACTGGTTGCGCAGCTTGCAGCCGTATCAACCCTAACTGGGCTGGCGCGATGCAGGCGCCAGGCGGACGGTGTCGCGCCCCGCCGCTTTGGCCTCGTACAGGGCGGCGTCGGCACGGGTGAAGGCTTGTTCCAGGGTTTCCTGGCTGTCGGGCGGGATGACGGCCACCCCGACACTGATGGTGACCGGCCCGTCGGGCGTGCGCACGCCGCGCGCCACCCGTTCGCGCAGCGCGTCGGCCTTGCGCAGCGCCACTTCCTGTGGGCAGTCGGCCAGCAGGATGACGAACTCCTCGCCACCGTAGCGAGCCACCAGGTCGTGCGCCCGCACCCCGGTGGCCAGCGCCTGCGCCACGGCAGCCAACACCGTATCCCCGAACGCATGGCCAAAGCGGTCGTTGACACGCTTGAAATGGTCGATGTCCACCACCAGCAGCGCCATCGGTTTGCCGTCCCGCCGCGCGCGCTGCAGGTGCCTTGGGCCGAGTTGGTCGTAGGTGTGGCGGTTGGCGATCTGGGTCACCGGGTCGGTCAGCGCCATCGCTTGCAGCAAGCGTTCGCGGTCGCGCAGCTGCTGGTACAGCCGCCGCATGTAGACCAGGTTGTACACCCGCGCCAGCAGCTCGACGTCCGGCGGCGGTTTGACGACGTAATCGTTGACGCCCAGTCGATACAGCTCGTTCTTGCGCGCCGTGTCGTGGTAACCCGTCAGCACGATGATCGGGTGCTGCACGAAATCCTCCGGCTTGCGCCGCAGCTGGCGGATCAGACCGATGCCGCTTTGTGCGCCCGTGAGCACCAGATCGATCAGGTACAGCTCGTATTCGTGCGCGGCGATGCATTCGCGCGCCTCATCCACGCTGCTGGCCGTATCGACCACATACCCGCGGTGCTGCAGGATCGCAGCCAGGTGCTGTTGCTGCGCGGCCGAATCCTCGACCAACAGCAGCCGCGCGCCCTGCACCGTGTCGGTCAGCGACGACAGGAAGTAGCGCAGGAAGTTGTCCAGGTGCTCCAGATCGTCGCGGGTGAACACGTCGGTCACCCCGGCCCGAAACGCGTCGTCGAGCAGCAGCGGCGAGGGACTGGCGCTGACGAGCACGATGGGCGTGGACTCGCGCACCACCGTTCGCAACTGGCGGGTCAAGGTGACGCCGTCGCCATCGGCCAGCAAACCGGCGGTCAGCACCAGGTCGAACGGCTGGCGCCGTGCAAGCGACAGGGCATCCGCCATGGTGGCCACACGCAACACACCCAGGCCGAACTGCTGGAGCTTTTTCTCCAACACCAGGGATGCTGCCTCATTGGGGTCGACCAGCAGGGTTTGTAGTGTGGGGGTGGGCGTCGTCATGGTGGTCGGCTAACGGGCGTGTCGCGCATGTCTGCCCCCTGAGGTCGATCGGTTTTTATGATGGCGCGACGCTGAAATCATAACCAACCCGAAATGGCAAACGAGGAGGTCGGTCATGGACTTGGGCATCGCAGGCCGTTGGGCCATCGTGTGTGGGGCCAGCCGGGGGCTGGGCTGGGGGTGCGCGCGGGCGTTGGCGCTAGAAGGGGTACACGTGATCATGGCCGCGCGCGGGGCCGAGGCATTGCAGGCGGCCGCGGCGCGGCTGCGTGCCGAGCTGCCCGCGGGTGCCACCAACCGGGTGCTGGCCGTCGTGGCCGACGTGACCACCCCGGAGGGGCGCGCGGCGCTGCTGTCGGCCCCGGGCGGGCCAGGGCGGGACGTGGACATCGTGGTGACCAACGCGGGCGGGCCGCCACCGGGTGATTTTCGCCAGTGGGACCGCGACGCCTGGCTGCGCGCCATCGACGCCAACATGCTCGCCCCGATCGAGCTCATCAAATCGACGGTGGACGGCATGGCCGCGCGCGGTTTCGGCCGCATCGTCAACATCACCTCCAGCGCCGTCAAGGCGCCGATCGACATCCTGGGCCTGAGCAACGGCGCGCGCAGCGGTTTGACCGGCTTCGTCGCCGGGCTGGCGCGCAGCGCGCTGGCGGCGCGGGGCGTGACCATCAACAACCTGCTGCCGGGCAAGTTCGCCACCGACCGGTTGCGCGCCACGCTGCAGGCCATGGCCGACAAGACCGGCCAGCCGCTGGCGGCCATCGAGCACCAGCAGCTCAGGGTCATCCCCGCCGGGCGCTTTGGCACACCCGAGGAATTTGGCGCTTTCTGCGCTTTCCTCTGCAGTGTGCAGGCCGGATATTTGACGGGGCAGAATATCTTGCTCGACGGCGGTGCCTATCCGGGGACGTTTTGAGCGCCGCTGCGCCGCCGTCACCCTCGCCGCGACGACACCACGATGCCGGCGACGATGAGTGCGAACGCCACCGCGTGAAACGCCTGCGGGGGCTCGCCCAGAAACGCCGCAGACATGATGGCCGCGAACAGGGGCGTCAGGTTGGTGAAAAAGCCGGCCACCGTCGGGCCGGCGCGCTGCACGCCGGCGCCCCAGCAGCGGTAGGCGATGATCGACGGCCCCACGGCCACGAACAGCAGCACCGCCGCCACTGCCCCGCTCCAGTGAATGGTGGTGGGCATGTCGGTGGGCGCCGCGGTCGCGAGCCACACCCATTCGCCAGCCGTCAGCGCGGCTGCGCTGACCAGCCCCATCGTGGTCTGGGCGAGCAAGAAGGCGGCCCAGTCGTGGCGGATTTCGGGCGCCTCGTCGCGGCGCGTGAGCAGCCAGCTGTAGCAGGC